>JAAYSW010000061.1 GCA_012523875.1 Clostridiales bacterium | reverse complement strand
TCTGAAAGCATAAGCATTTGCTCAAAGGTTAATCTATACTCACGACTAGATTTATTTCCTGTTTTCATATTATAGGTAAAACTTACATAATATTTACTTTCATCATAATAAGAATATAAATATCTTTTTCTAAAATCTTCATCTTCCTTAAAATTATCAATAATATCCTCATGTGTCTTTGTTAACGCAGTAATAACCTTTGGATTATCGGTTGTAAATCCTTGAACGGTATTGTCATAAGCCATACTCCCATCAAATGATTCAAATGTAATGCTTTTAACCATATTTTCTGCTGGCACATAGTATTCAATTCCAAAGAAGTTTGTAGCTGAAATTATACCACTTAAAACTATTGAAGATACTGCCGTGATACCATAACGAACTACTGTCATATGAATTTTCTTAAATCCTCTGTTTTTCACCACATCGAAAATTAGATAAACCACTCCACTGAAGATTAAAAGTGGTATAAGCAAATATTTTTCCTCTGTAACAACCATTAAAATATTAAAAGTGATAAGACTTACAACTATATAATATAAAAGGTTATAGACAAATGGTTTTGAAACATCCTCAGCCCTACGCTTTTTATAAAGCAGGTATGTTAGTATAAAGACTCCAACAATCACTAATGAATATATAATAATCCACCTAAAGAAATTACTAACGCTTAGGATTCCATAATCTATTTCACTTATAATCTCGCCCGCAAAGGTTAGCCCCCCAATTGGGCTTGAATATTTAATTGCGTTTATCACAGTCTGGTCAATTGATATTCCATATAAATTAGATGCCTTAGCAAGAAAAAAGATTGCAATTGATGATGGAATTAAAATATTTATTATGAAAATATAAGCTATACTTTCAAAAAGCGTTCCACAACAGGTAGTAATAAACACTGATAGGGTATAGACAAAAAGCATGATAAAAAATCCAACAACCATAAGTTTTATTAACTCGCCAGTGTAACCACCAAATGTTCTATTCCATGCCGTATTTAATGCAAGACCAAATGCATTAATTATTAAGCTTAATACCATCGCCCCTATATATGGTACAGTATAAGTTAAAAGCCCTGATAAAAAGCTACTAAAAAAACGGTCCTTAATAGATATCGGTAATGAATAATCCATATCTACTATTGATTTTTTATGAAGATGGGCAAAAGTATTTGTAGCTATAGTTATCCCAAGTAATATAGATATACCCATGCTTATTATTGCAATTATTGCATATCCTGCCATGCTAACTGCTGTTGAACTCGAAGTTTTATTAAAGCTATCAATAGCCATGGCCAAAAACAAAGGCAGTGAGATAAGCTGTAAAATTATCAGCATTATAAATGTTTTTTTATTTTGTTTAAACTTAAAAGAAAAATTTATCCAAGATGGACTTTTCTTATTTATTTTCAAGAGAGTTGAAATCATAGCCCAATACCTCCATTTCATATATAAAGATTTCCTCAAGTGTTAGCGGAATAATATCCATAACAATAGGATTTTTCGCTTGTATCTTTTCCTTAATTATCTCTGTATCACCCTTAACTATAATATGATAAACACTCTGTGATTTCTCGAAATGTAAAACTTCAAGACCTTCACCTACAAGCTCATCAATGGTATAGTTCTGTGGCAGATTTTCAGAAACCTGTGGGAATACAACCTGCACCTTATGAATATTTCCCTTAACGCTGTCCAAATCCCTTGAGAATACAATTTTACCATCATGCAATAATGCAACGGTATCACACAATTCATTTATTTCCTTTAAATTATGTGATGAAATAATCGTTGTAAGATTTCTATCGAGCATTGCATCAACAAGCATTCTTTTAACTATAATTCTCATAGTAGGGTCTAATCCATCAAAAGCTTCATCAAGGAGTAGGTAATCCGTCTGGCAGGCGATAGCGATAATAACGATAGCCTGTCGTTTCATTCCCTTAGAAAAAGTGCTAATCTTTCTATCCTTTGGTAGGTTTATTGTCGAACGCATCTTCTCAAAAAGCTCCTCTGAGAACTTTGGATAATAGTCCTTATAAAAATCTTTTAGCTCAATTAAGGTAAATGTTGAGAATTGGATTGTTTCATCATTGACAAAGAATACACGCTTTTTTGTTTCAACATTATCATAAACCGTATCACCATCAACTGTTATCTCTCCACCCTCTTGATTATAAATCCCTGATATCAATCGTAAAATTGTTGATTTACCTGCACCATTTGAGCCTAATAGACCAAAAGCTGTGCCTTTGTTAATAGTAAGGTCGATATTGTCAAGCACAACAACATTATCAAACTTTTTCGTAATTTCTTTTAGCTCAATCATAATTTCACCCCATCAATTCTATTTTTAAGTTCTTCTTTAGTAAGTCCTGACTGCAATGCCTCCTTGATGCAGACATCAAACTCCTCAAGAATATGCTCTTTCATTTGGTTTCTATTTGTTTTTGCAACAAAACTTCCTCGCCCTGAAAGTGAATATATAATCTTATTCCTTTCAAGCTCCTGATACGCCTTTGCTACGGTATTCGGATTAATATTAAGTTCTTTCGACAAGTTTCGCACACTCGGCAGCTGTTCATTCTCAACTAAAATGCCTTTTATAATTAATTCTATCACTTTCTTATAAACCTGTTCATAAATTGGCATTCGACTTTGTAAATTAATATTAAACATAGGCTTTAACCTCCTTTTTGCGTATTAGGTGTACTAAATGAAGTGTTACACATATTGTATCACTATTTATTCCAGTTGTCAAGAGCAAATTTGAAAAAATATTCTTGCAATCCCCCACATAAAACCATGTCTTAATTAAATATATTGAGTTGAATATGTTTTGAAAATATATTATAATATTTATAAAATAGTTTTCAAAAGGAGTGCATAATGAATTATATTCAAAAAGGCAATGATATAATAATATGGCAGAATGATTTCAACCTTGATGAAACTCTAGATTGTGGACAAGCATTCCGTTGGAGGAAAATAGATAGCGATTTTGATTGTTCTTATACAGGTTTTTTCCTCAACCAACCTCTCACAATTTCAACAAAAGATGGACAATTTATTTTTCATAACACCACAGAACAAGATTTCCTTAATATATGGATGGATTATTTTGATTTTAAAACTGATTATAGCGAAATAAAAAAGCTTCTTTCAAGAGATAAAACCTTGGCAAAGGCTTGTAAATTTGCTAGTGGTATAAGGCTTTTGCGTCAGGACAGCTGGGAGGTTCTTTGCTCTTTTATTATATCTCAAAATAATAATATTCCTAGAATTAAAGGGATTATTTCACGGCTTTGTGAGCATTATCAAGGATTCCCCACCCCGCAAGAACTTGCTAACGAAAACATTGATAGTCTATCATTTCTTCGTGCAGGATTTAGGGCTAAATATATTCTGGACGCCTCAAGGCTTGTCGCAAGTGGTGAACTAGATTTAGATAAGGTTGCAATTATGCCGATTGATGACGCAAGAAAGGCATTGATGACTATAAAGGGAGTTGGTCCAAAGGTTGCAGAATGTGCATTGCTTTTTGGAATGTATCGTACGGAAGCATTCCCCATTGATGTTTGGATAAAACGTGTGCTTGAGGAGTATTATCCTGAAGGCTTCCCAAGCTTTGCAAAAAATATTTCTGGGATTGCACAACAATATCTCTTTCACTACATAAGAAATCTAGAAAAATCCACTTCACAATTAGTATAATTCCACCATATATCAATAATTTTTTAAACAAACCACATATTAATGATATTGTATATGATTAATGTGCTAATTATTACATAAAGATGAACAAATGGTTAAAATTTATCTTTTACAGAATGTATTATTCAACTTTCAACATTTATAAACATTTATCAAGCTTGTAGACACGAAGTTTTCCACGGTTTCAACAGAGTTTTCCACAGGATTTTATTAAGTTTTCCACGGTTTCAACAGAGTTTTCAACATAGAACTATAGAAAAAAGTTTTACTTATTGTATAAATGTATTTTAACTGAATAATATTCCTTGAATTGTTAATACTTTTATTAACTAGTATTATCTTGGAGGTATTTCTATATGATAAAAGGGGTTAATAAAAAAATTGTCGAAATAAATAATCCGAAGAGCATTTACTTTGAAAAAGCAATACTCTATATAAGACCAAATATGTCCGATATTCCAGCAAAGCTTCTATCACAAGAGGCTCAAAATTATCTTAAAAGTATATTCCCACCCGAGAAAAAAAATAAGCACTACTCACTAAGAGTAGTGCTTGTTTCAGTTGCAATAATTGCGATTGTAGGTGTTTTTTGCCTAATAATCGCTAAATTCACATAGGGAAATATTCGAATGTATCCCCAATGGTTTTTAATGGGGCATTGCTCCAAACCCCACCTGAGGGAATGATTCCCTCAGGACTCCCCATAATAATGGGTTTCCAAAGGGGTAATGCCCCTTTGGTGGGTGTTTGAGGGTAATGCCCTCATTAAATCCGCCAGAGCACCCTATTACATACCATCAATAAATCTTGTAAACTTATCAATGATTATATTCCATTGGTAATTTTTATCGACATAATCCTTTCCATTACCACCCATAGCGTTTCTTAAATCCTTATGCTTCATGAGTAAATCAAGACATTCATAAAAATCTTCAACACCATAAAAGTAGAGTCCACCATTGCTTTTCTCACAATGCCCCTTTAAAACAGCACAATGACCACTCACCAAAACTGGCTTTCTAAATTCAAATGCCTCTAATACAACTATTGATAAGCTCTCAAAATGCGATGGCAGAACGAAAATCTCACATTCTTGCAAAACCGCATACTTTTCTTCTTCGGATACAAACCCCAGCGAAATTATATCCTTATGCTTAGGGATTGTAATTACTTCATTCCCCATAAGAACAAGTTGTAAATCGCTCCTAGACCTTTTCTTATATTCAAGGAAATAATCAAATAATTCATTACAGCCCTTGGAAGTATCAATTCTGCCCATATAAAGTATAAAAGGATTATTTAGCTTAAACAGCTCCCTCGCATTCGGAAAGGTATCCGCTGATGGAATATCAAGCCCTATTCCTGTTGTTATTGATGGTATTCCCTTAGGCTTAAAACGCTTGTATATAAAATCTTTTTCCTCACTTGTATTGTAAATTATACCCCTAGGTGAATTAAAAAGAACATCATAACTTTTAAGATAAACAGGTGGCTCATCATGGCAAAATGGTACAAGAACCGCCTTATCCTTGGCATATTTTATTCCCTCAACAGTCGGCCAATATAAATATGTGAAGAACAAAAACAAATCATGTTCATTAATATTATTCTTTATATATTCAGTAACACCCTTACTTACAGGACCCTGGGCATTAACCCACTCATCAGATTCCTCTAGTGTGTGAGTAGGGTTATTAAAAATTTTATTGCAATGTTCAGCAAATGTTTTAGTGTTCCTTGGAAAATCCACTTTAAAGCGATGAACAGTTACTCCATTAATAACTGTTTCGCCCTCTTGATAGTGATTATT
>JAAYSW010000060.1 GCA_012523875.1 Clostridiales bacterium | reverse complement strand
TTCATGTAATCGCTGATGCACATATTTATGATAAGCATATACCCATTGTCGAGGAAATTATTAAAAGAGAGCCTTTTACATCTCCTGAATTCATAATTGATAAAAATATAGATGATTTTTATAAGTTTACAATAGATTCATTTGTAGTAAAAAATTATCAGTTTCACACACTAAACGAAAAAATTCTAGTCGCTGAATAATGGAGGAGTCATGAAAATAATTGTTGCAGTTACTAAAAATTGGGGAATTGGTTGTAGGGGAAATTTACTTTTTAATATACCCGAAGATATGAAGTTTTTTAGGGAAACTACTCTTAATAAGATCGTTATAATGGGACATAATACCCTTAAATCCATGCCTAATGGGAAACCTCTAAAGGATAGGGTTAATATTGTTATTTCAGCGGATAATTCCTTGGAAATTGATGGTGCAATAGTATGTAATTCCGTTTCAGAAACTCTTGAAAAAGTTAAGGATTACAATACTGATGATGTGTTTGTTATCGGTGGACAAACGGTTTATGAACAGTTCTTAGATTATTGCAAAATTGCCCTCATAACTAAAATTGAGGAATCAATTGATGCTGATACATTTTTCCCAAATATTGATGAAATGCCTAATTGGCGTCAGATAGCAATGTCGGGAGCAAATTACCATGAGGATATAAAGTTTAGGTTTACAATATATGAAAACAGCAATTTGATGGATTAGGTTTTTGTTTCTAGTATTCGAAAAAGTATTTTAGAAAGCTCTAGTTTCATCTATCCAAAACTTCCTTGTTTAGCAGTTTTTAGCATGCAATTAAACCTAACACTGCCATTCAAATCCATCTCATTCGTTTTATTGTATAAATGCCTTGAACATTGTCATAATTTAATATGCGAATTGCACAACGTTTAAAATTATCTTATAAAACTATTGACTTCCTATAGCAAAGGTGATATAATATATTAGTCGCAAGTCATGTATATGATATAAATAAGGTAAATAAGGCGGTATAGCTCAGTTGGCTAGAGCACTCGGTTCATACCCGAGCGGTCGTTGGTTCAAATCCTACTGCCGCTACCATTAAGGCCCGTTGGTCAAGAGGTTAAGACATCGCCCTTTCACGGCGGAATCATGGGTTCGATTCCCGTACGGGTCACCAAATTAAAACTTCTAAATAACGTATTATCGTTGTTTAGAAGTTTTTTATAATTTAATATGCTAAAAAATTATTTAATCGAAAGGAAATATTATGTTATTTATATGTTATCCTAAATGCTCAACCTGCCTAAAGGCTAGGAAATGGCTTAATGAAAAGGGTTTTTCATACACAGAGCGAAATATTAAGGAACAAAATCCAAATTATAATGAATTAAAGGAATGGCATGCCAAAAGCGGTCTACCTCTTAAAAGATTTTTTAACACAAGCGGAACGGTGTATAGGTCGTTGGGGCTTGCAAAAAAACTCCCTGAAATGTCCGAGGAGGAGCAATTGCAATTACTTTCCACAGATGGAATGCTTGTAAAACGTCCCATTCTCATAAACAATGATTTTGTATTTGTTGGATTTAAAGAGGATGAATGGCAAAAGTTAGATTTATAAATTTCTAAACCAAGTAAAATCCCTAAAATAAATATTAATTTGTTATAAAAACTATCAGATTCTTATACTATATAATAAATACTTATAGAATCATAAAGATATTTATGGTATAATGATTGTGTAAGAATTCGGTTTTAATACAATAATTATTTAAAGGGAGGATAAAAGTATGTTCAAAGGGCTAAGACCTACAACTAAGCAAGTATTATCTATTGTTTTGGTATTAATTATGCTCATATCAATGAGTGTCCACTTAATTCCATCACAGAAAGTATCAGCGGCAAGTGATGTCATTGTTAACCCTTCTGAGATGTATCAAGAAATTAAAGGTTTCGGAGGTATAAATCACCCAGAATGGATTGGGGATTTAACCGAATCTCAAAGGGAAACAGCTTTTGGAAATGGGGCAAATCAATTAGGTTTCTCCGTTCTCCGTGTGTATATTAATGATGATAGAAATCAATGGTATAGGGCAGTTCCTACTGCAAAGGCTGCAATTGAAAAGGGTGCTATCGTTTTTGCATCCCCTTGGAATCCACCAAATAGTATGATTGAAACCTTTACTCGTAACGGTGTTCCTAACCAAAAACGACTAAGGCATGATAAATATGCAGATTATGCGCAGCATTTGAATGATTTTGTTGCATTTATGAAACAGAATGGTGTTGATTTATATGCCATTTCTGTTCAAAATGAACCAGATTATGCTATGGATTGGACTTGGTGGACTCCTGAAGAGATTCTTACTTTTATGAGGGACTATGCTGGTTCCATTAATTGTCGTGTAATGGCTCCCGAGTCATTCCAATATCTAAAGAATATTTCAGACCCTATTCTTAATGACCCCAAAGCATTGGCTAATATGGATATCCTTGGGGCACATTTCTATGGAACAACTGTTAATAATATGGCTTATCCACTTTTTAAACAAAAAGGTGCTGGTAAGGAGCTTTGGATGACCGAAGTTTATGTTCCTAATAGTGATAATAATTCAGCTGATAGATGGCCTGAAGCAGTTGATGTTGCATATAATATGCACAATGCTTTAATGAATGATTTTCAGACATATGTTTGGTGGTATATCCGCCGTAGCTATGGACCAATAAAGGAAGATGGTTCAATTAGTAAGCGTGGATATTGCATGGCTCAATACTCCAAATTTGTTCGTCCTGGAGCATATAGGATTTCTGCAACTAGCAACCCCGACTCAAATATTCATGTTTCCGCTTATAAAAATATAGATGGCGAAACAGTTCTTGTTGCTATAAATAGAGGCTCTTCCGAGGTTTCACAGAATTTTAAAATTACTGGTGAAAGCATAGCTTCTGTTGAAAGATATCGTACATCTGCTACAGAAAACCTTGCAAAATCTAATATCCAAGTTAATGGAGATGGTTTTTCTGCACAACTTCCATCACAGAGTGTATCTACTTTTGTAGTATCATCATCATCTACTCCTGTAGAACCTGATAAAAACGGATATTACTTCCATAGCACTTTTGAAGATGGGTTAGATGGTTGGGATGGTCGTGGAAGTGCTACGGTACTTATAAGTGGTAGGGTTCCTTATCTAGGAACGGAAGCCCTTCTTGTCCAAGAACGTGCTTCAGCATGGAATGGAGCAACAAAGGAAATTTCCTCTAGGCCATTTGCTCCTGGCGAGGAATTTAGCTTCAGTGTATGTGCAAATTATCTTGAGGGTGATCCTACTACAACTTTCTACTTAAAGCTGCAATATCAAGATTCACTCGGCGAAACACGATATTCTGAAATTGCGGCAGCAACGGCTATTAAGGGGCAATATGTCCAGCTTGCAAATACTAATTATAAAATACCGAATGATGCAAGTGATATGAAATTATATGTTGAAACTGCTGAAGGCACAATGAATTTCTATATTGATGAGGCTATTGGAGCTGTTGCAGGGACTGTTATTGATGGACCAAAGGAAGTTAACTTTATTATTGGTGATGTTAACTATGATGGAGTAATTAATGCTCTTGACCTTTCATTAGCTAAGCGTAACCTATTCGGTGGGAATTATGAATTGACTGCTGATGTAAACCAAAATGGTGTTGTTGACGAAGATGATATAGCACAGATTAAGGCTTTCCTTTTGGGCAGTATTACTAAATTTACGCTTAAACCTAAAGAAGTAATCCCTGAACCTGAAGTTCCCGAACCAGAGGATTTTGATTATGCACAATATGTAGCAATGGTTACTAATTCATTAGTAAATGCAGAACCTAGTAGTGCTACGGCTGAGCGTCCTGGTGTAAGATATGGTACAATTGAAAAGACTACCTATTATTCTGACACCTGTAAGCGTGTACGAAACGCAAATGTTCTCCTGCCAGCAGGATATGACCCTAGCAAAAAGTATCCAGTTTTATATGCCCTTCATGGCTACTGGGGCGATGAGAACTCCCTACTAGATGCGGGAGATCCAGGCTTGAGGTTTAGGCAGATTATAGGAAATGCAATTGCTGATGGCGAAGCGGAAGAAATGATTGTTGTTTTCCCATATATCTTTGCAAGTGATACAAGGGATACCTTGACAGGAATGAATGATGAAAGCAATGCTGCATATGATAATTTTATTAATGATTTGATTAATGACTTAATGCCACATATGGCAAAAACTTATTCCATTGCAGAGGGACGTAAAAACACTGCTGTTACTGGTTTTTCCATGGGTGGAAGGGAATCACTTTTCATAGTTCACTCTAGACCTGATTTATTCGGATATGTCGGTGCTATGTGTCCTGCACCTGGTGTTTCTCCTGGATTAATTGCAGAAAATGATTTTAATTTTGCGAAATCCAGCACAGCCCCATATCTAGTTATGATTACTGCTGGCTCTAATGACACAGTTGTTTACTCATCACCTGATAGTTATCATAAAATCTTAGAAAGAAATAATTCTCCCCATGTTTGGCATTATGTACATGGTGGTGCACATGCTGGAAATTCCATGAGGCCTCATATGTATACCTTTGTGAGATCTATATTTAAACATTAAAAAATCCCCCCCTATTTTAATAATAGGGGGTATTTTTTAAAATCACATAAAATAATTTTCCAATCACTTCATAACCATAACAATTAAATATTTATGTATATACGCCCCTATATTGTAAATAATACTTTATATAAATTATTTTAATTACAAGGGGGCTAATATGTCTTTTAGAATAAGTAAAAACACTTTCGCTATGTCAAATCCTCCAACTATAAAAGCCTTTTCAAGTACCGTTAGTTCAAAGGAGGGTGAAGGACCTATTGGTTCTTGTTTCGATGTTATAGAAAATGATACACATTTTGGACAAGAATCTTGGGAGCAAGCAGAAAGTGAACTTCAAAAACAAACCGTTAAGCGAGCTATCGAAAAAGCTGGCATCACACCTGAAGATGTAAATTTTATATTTGCAGGCGATTTAATTAATCAATGTATAGGGAGTGCTTATGGAATACGTGACCTTAATATACCCTTTCTCGGCTTGTATGGTGCATGCTCAACCATGGCAGAGGGGCTACTCCTCGCTTCCCTTTTGGCCGATAACGGAGTCGGAGAAAACATCGTTGCAACGACTTCCTCACACTTTTCAACCGCAGAAAGACAGTTTCGATTTCCCCTCTCCTATGGTGCACAACGTACCCCCACTGCCCAGTGGACCTGTACCGCCTCCGGTGCCGTTGTGGTGTCCCAATCGGAACAAGCTCCTTTCTTACGTAGTGTTACAGTAGGAAAAGTTGTAGATTTGGGAGTAACCGATATGAATAATATGGGTGCTGCAATGGCTCCTGCTGCTGCCGATACAATTAAATCTCATCTTAATGATATGGGTAAGAGTCCAACTGATTACGATTATATTATTACAGGGGATTTAGGAATCACAGGTAGTGAACTTCTTCTTGAGATTTTAAACAAAGAGAATATTGATATTTCTGGGGTTCACAAGGATTGTGGCGTAATGATTTTCGACCCTGTAAAACAAGATACCCATGCTGGGGGTTCTGGTTGTGGCTGTTCTGCAAGTGTATTATGCGGATATTTCCTACCAAAGATTGCTTCTGGTGAAATAAAAAATATACTTTTTGCCGCAACAGGTGCTTTAATGTCGCCTACAGCAATTCAACAGGGAGAATCAATTCCATCAATCTCACATTTAATTCATATATCAAACTTTAAGGAGGGATAGACTATGGAGTTTTTATGGGCATTTATTATTGGCGGATTATTCTGTGCAGTAGGACAGGTTTTAATTGATTATACAAAGCTTACACCTGCAAGAATCCTAGTTTCTTTTGTTGTAATAGGTGTTGTCCTATCAGCATTTAATCTTTATCAACCTATTCTTGATTTTGCTGGTGCAGGAGCAAGCGTTCCGCTCACAGGTTTCGGACATATCCTTGCAGATGGTGTTAGAAAAGCTGTTGATAAAGATGGTTTTCTTGGCGTTTTCACAGGTGGTTTAACATCTGCTGCTGGTGGTATAGCTGCTGCATTAATCTTTGGACTATGTGTTTCCTTAGTTTTCAAACCGAAAGACAAGTAAATTCAAGTAAAAAAGCGATTAATTTCAATGATTAATCGCTTTAATTTTTATTCAAATATAAATTTAACAAAATATCTTGTCTGTAAATAATTCCGAGACCTGCCCCAATTAACATCAATCTGCACAATACAACCATCGAGTGGTTCAGATAATTTTCCCGTTGGTATTTCAAGCTTAGTCAAATTTTCAGCAATTAATTCGCCGTCCATTTTATAAAAGCTATATAAAATCTG
>JAAYSW010000007.1 GCA_012523875.1 Clostridiales bacterium | reverse complement strand
CCAATCTTTAGTACCCTTTTCAACATCATCTAAATCTGATTCCATTTTCGCTGTAAATTTAGCATCAACTATATGCTTAAAATGTTCCTTCATTAACTCTGTTATAACAACACCAAGCCCCGTAGGCTTAAGCTGTTTCCCCTCACGTTCAACATACATTCTAGCTGTAATCGTAGAAATAGTCGGAGCATAGGTACTCGGTCTGCCTATACCATTCTCCTCCAATGCCTTAATAAGTGACGCCTCAGTGTATCTTGCAGGGGGTTGCGTGAAATGTTGGTTTCCCTTTAAATCCTTTACTCTAAGTATTTGTCCTTCTTCAATTGGGGGGAGAATCTTATTATCTTTTTCCTCTTCAGATGTGGAATCCTTTGACTCCTCATAAAGCACAGTAAAACCATCAAATTTAACGGAATGACCAGATGCTCTAAACATACAATTTTCAACATCTATATCAACCGAAACTGTATCAAGTAATGCATTCGCCATTTGGCTTGCTATAAATCTCTCCCATATCAGTTTGTAAAGCCTGTATTGGTCATTTGAAAGGCTTGATTTAACTTTATTGGGTTCAAGTCCTGGCATTGAAGGACGTATAGCTTCATGTGCGTCCTGTGTGTTCTTCTTTGATTTAAAATACCTCGGTGTAGGTGGTAGATATTCTTCACCATATTTACCGATTATATAATCTTTAGCAGAGCTTCTAGCCTCTTCTGAAATTCTAAGGCTATCCGTTCTCATATAAGTTATAAGTCCAACAGCACCCATTCCCTCAATCTCAATACCCTCATATAGCTCCTGTGCAGCCCTCATAGTTCGCTTTGATGCAAACCCCAAACGCCTTGAAGCCTCCTGTTGTAGTGTTGATGTTATAAATGGGGGGGATGGTTGCCTTCTTGTAACTCTTTTCCTAACCTTCGTAACCTTAAATTCCGAACCATTTAGGCTCTCAAGTATAGCATCTGCCTGCTCCTTATTTGCAATCTCCACTTTCTTCTTATCAACTGTCATAAGCTTTGCAGTAAAATGCTTCCTACTAGGTGGTGCAGTAAATGTTCCATCAATTGACCAATATTCTTGTGTAATAAATTTATTTATTTCGTCTTCTCTATCAACAATAAGCCTTACTGCAACCGATTGAACCCGTCCAGCAGAAAGACCCCTTTTAACCTTTTTCCAAAGAAAAGGGCTGAGCTTATACCCAACAATTCTATCTAAAATACGTCTTGCCTGTTGTGCGTTCACGAGATCAATATCTATTTTATGTGGATTCTCCATGCCTGCTTGAACGCCACTCTTTGTAATCTCATTAAAGGCTATCCTATTATTTTCATCCAAATCAAGTCCAAGCATTTGCGAAAGATGCCAAGATATAGCCTCACCCTCTCTATCCGGGTCAGTTGCAAGAAAAATTTTATCGCATTTCTTTGCCTTCTTTTTTAAATCCTTTATAACATCTTCTTTCCCCTTCATATCAGTGTATTGAGGGGTGAAGTTATCTTCTACATCTACTCCAAGCTTTGATTTAGGTAAATCCCTTATATGCCCCATTGATGCTACAACTTCAAAGTCCTTACCTAAATACTTTTTAATTGTCTTAGCTTTTGCGGGTGACTCAACTATAACTAATTTCGGCATTACATTTCTCCTTTACATTAATTTACATACTTAGATTTATTATATTAAATATTAGTATACAATCATTACTAAATAATATCATATGCTTTTCCTGGTAAAGATTTAATAATTCCCATTATCTCTAATTCGGTTATAACTGGAAATAATTCATACACTTCCATATTAAGCTTATATGAAATTTCATCAGCATATTTTATTCCCTGTTCAATTAGCTTAACAACACTTAATTGCTCATCACTAAGCTCAGAGTAATCATGTGCAACAACCTCTTTATTACTTTTAATGGGACTTACTGAAGTATTATCATCCCCAGTAGTGGTTTCATTGCTTTTTTCTTCCTTTAAATTCTGTGTATTACTCTTCTCCGATTTAATAATCTTATTGACGGCTTCCCTTTTATCCTTTTTATATATAACAGATTCTGTGGATTGTTCATAGTAATCGCTAGTTAAATTAGCTGTCAATAATTTATGAGAGAAATTCGTATAATATTCATATATTATATCAAGATGGCTAAAAGTTGGAATTGCACCATCACGCAAATATTTTATCACACCCGCATATCTATTGTCAAATATATTTGTAGGCGGAACACAAAAAACATCCCTACCCTGTTCAATCGCACATTCCGCAGTGATAAGTGAACCACTGCCATTTGCCGCCTCAATAACCAATGTGCCAACACTTAAACCAGATAAAATCCTATTCCTCTTGGGGAAATTAGGTGCATGTGGAGGGGTATCGGGAAAGAATTCGGAAATAACAGCTCCATCTCGGGCAATAATACCTTTTGCCTTATAATTATTTTTTGGATATTCTACATCTAACCCACATCCTAAAACAGCAACTGTACTTCCCCTATTTTTTAATGCAGATTGATGTGCCATTGAATCTATTCCATTAGCAAACCCACTCACAAGAATAATCCCTACCTTAGAAAGTTCTGTGCATATCCTTTCAGCAACCCTAACACTATAGGCTGAAGGTTTTCTTGTGCCTACAACTGTTATCGCCATATTTTCATTCAATATGCTTATATCCCCCATATAATATAAAACTATGGGTGCATTAAACATTCCTTTAAGTGAATTGGGATAACCTTCATCTTCATATGTAACTATATCATATCCCTTGTTTTCACAATGATTGATTATATTTTCAGCATCTTCAAGGGTTACTTGCGTAATAGCCCTTGCTTCTCCCTGAGTAATATTTCTAAATTCACCTGATTTAAGTGTTACATAGGCATCCTCAACACCCTCAAACTGATTTAGCACACTCCATACCCTAGGATTTGCCGCACCAAAAGCCAACTGCAACCATATCCATATTTTTGTATTCTTCATAATGTCATATCCTCCAAGATATATTCAATTCATAAGCTCCCACATGATAATTCCCGCTGCCATAGCTGCATTGAGTGAATTTATATTTCCGTTCATTTTTATTGTTATAGATTTATCACATTTTTGTATAATATCTAAATCTAAACCATTGCCCTCATTGCCAATTAAAACTGCACAATTTTCATTAAATTTATAATCCTTTATGCTATAAGCATCGCCATCTACCACTGCCGCAAGCGTTTCAATCTCCTGTTCATTCATCGCTGAAAGAACCTTATCAATATCCATATCCCACCAAATCGGCATTCTAAAAACTGAACCCATAGTCGAACGTATAACCTTTGGACTAAATAAATCGCAGCTTTCCGATAATATTACTCCATCAATCCCAATAGCATCAGCTGAACGAATAATCATACCAACATTTCCAGGGTCCTGAAGCTTATGCAAAATTACATATTTACCACCTTTGTTCAATGTTTCTGCTAATAGCAACTTACTTGGCATATCACAAATCGCAAATATTCCCTGTGTTTTTTCCGTTGCAGAAATCTTAATCCCAAGCTCATTTGAAATAATAATTAGCCTTACTTTTTTCAAATCAACCTGTGATAAAACATCCTTGTTTTTATCAACTGCAAATTCTGTAACAAGCAAATGTGAAAGGTTCGCACCCTCTTTTATGGCATCATCTATAAGCCTTGCACCCTCTAAAACATATTTATTAAGTGCATATCTTTCTTTTTTTGAACTAGCAAGCCTTCGATATAGCTTTATAATCGTGTTATCATTCGATATTATAATACTTTCCATAATCAAACCCTTATTTTTATTTTAAATACTGGTAAAGCAAAACACGCCCCATGAAAAAAAGAGCGTGTTAAAAACCTAATTAAGTGCTGCTTTAGCCTTCTCTACAATCTCAGAAAAACCAGCAGGGTCATTTATTGCGATTTCAGAAAGCATCTTACGATTAAGTGTAATTTCAGCCTTTCTCAAACCATTCATAAATGTTGAATAATTCATACCGTTTAATTTAGCAGCTGCTGAAATTCTTGTAATCCAAATCTGTCTAAAAGTTCTTTTCTTTTGTTTACGTCCAATATATGCGTAATTACCAGATTTCATAACAGCCTGTTTAGCCATCTTAAAATGTTTACTTTTGGCACCCCAATAACCTCTTGCAAGCTTCAAGGTCTTTTTTCTTCTCTTGCGAGTTGCTGTTGCTCTTTTAATACGAGCCATATCCTTTTACCTCCGATATAATAATCTACTCTAAGTCAAGTATTATTTCAAGTTTTAAAACATAATTCCGACAATTTATTAATTCCTTACTTATAAGGAATTAACTTCTTGATTGCTGGTGCATCATTTTCACAAGCTATGCCTGCAACACGAGCAAGTCTTTTACGCTTGTTAGATTTTTGAGTCAATCTATGTCTTTTATTAGTATGCATATACTTTACCTTGCCGCTTTTAGTAAGCTTAAAACGCTTCTTAGCTCCTGAATGTGTCTTAACCTTAATCTTTGCCATATTGTGTTCCTCCTTAATTTACTTGGATGCCTTAGGTGAAATGATCAGCATCAAGCTGCGTCCTTCCATCTTAGCAGGCTTTTCTGCAACACCGACTTCTGAACATGCTTCTTTAAATTTATCCAAAAGCTCCGCTCCTAAATGCGGATGAGCTATGGCACGCTTACGGAATCTCACAGAAACTTTAATTTTATCGCCAGCTTCTAGAAACTTTTTAGCATGATTTAGCTTTGTATTAAAGTCATTCGTGTCAATTGTAGAAAACATACGAATTTCCTTAACTTCCACAACCTTTTGATTTTTTCTTGCTTCTTTTTCACGTTTAGCCTGTTCAAAACAGTATTTTCCGTAATCCATTATCCTGCAAACAGGCGGCTTAGCCTGTGGAGCAACCTTAACCAAATCTAGATTCTTATCAAACGCTATTTTTAACGCAGCATCAGATGACATTATGCCAAGCTGTGCCCCATCAACGTCGATAACACGGATTTCCTTCTCTCGGATACCTTCATTAATATGCATTTCCTTGTTGCTAATAGTCAGCACCTCCAAAAACCGATTTATACCCAATATTATTTTGGCTATTATTCTTAATATTAAAAATGAGTACAGACACACCGTCAGCACTCAATACAAAAACTTTTATAATTCTGTCATTATACAGATATATAAAGAAAGTATTTACCGTTCCGACTTTTGCCGAACGGTGAGAACTGATGGGTTCTACTTTATTTTTACTAATTCATTATATCTCATACTATTCACTTTGTCAAGCAATATTCAAAAAAATATATTTATTAAATGAATTTTTTAGTTAAAACACGCTATCATCATAATAATGACAGCGTGTTCGACTTACTTATATAATGTGTTTAGCATGCTTTGCTTATGTAAATCTATAGTAAATTGTATCTGGGTTTAATTCGAAAATAGTCCATTTTCCATCCACTTTTAAAACATTAACATCTACTTTCTTTGTTCTTTTTCTCTTCTTTCCTTTGACTGTAAATTCAACCTCTAACTCCCAACCCCTACTGATTTTAACTGTTTCATCAAGTATATCTTCTAGGTTATCTTCAAGTTCTTCTAAGTCATCCTTATCAATTTTATCTTTATCATTAATCTTATAACTTAATTTAATATTCTTACCATATCTATCCACAAGTTTATCGAGGGAATATTCAAGATCATCTTCTAAATCATCTTCATCTATGTATTCTTCTACAAAAATTTCAGGATAAGCCTTTACAAGATATTTAACGTCTTCCTTGTTAAAAGCCTTACAAAAGTTATCAAGTGGTTTTTTATAACCACCACCTAATACACTTACTACAACAGAAAGAAAAATCAAAAATGCAAGTGCTCCTGCAGCTATTGCTATAATATTATTTTTGTTATTGCTACTTGTTGTTGCTGGCGAAGTTGCACCCCCAACTGTTCCAGAATCAATATTATTTTTAACATCTTCCGTCGCAGTTGTATTATTAACCTCAGCAACATTAGCTGTAGCATTTACTGCTGAAGCAGCAGCATTACAAGTTGGACATTGGCTAGCGTTATCTTCCATTTGAGCTCCACAAGATTCACAAAATTTACTCACAACATTACCTCCAAATAAATATTATCATATAAAATATAGTATCATAACATGAATATCATGTCAATCAATAGGAAACTATTTTAGCAAGTTGTACATATTTTTAAAGGTTTATAATAGATTTATTAGAAACATTGCGTTTATTTTCCTTGTTTTTCAATTCAAGAGATATCTTCAATTAATTTTTCCAACACAGGATATGCTATTTCAAAATTATCCCTCACCTTTTTTTCACTTGATATTCCTGCTTTGGGTTCCCTAATACCAATGTAAACATCATTATTAATATCATCATCACATCTTATTATCTTTGTGAACTCGGTATTTTTTATATAGAACCCATATTTATCTATATGTTTATTTTCAGGGAACAATTCGCTCAAATTCAATAAATTGTTTTCTGGATCAAGTTGCTCATCGGAACAGGAATCTGCAATCACAATTACACCCATTCCTGTTTGTATCTCAGAATTAAGCCTATGCTGGTTAAGCATATAGGGGTCTGCTTGCATCTCCGTTGAGTCATCATCATCCTCGCCGCTAATAGGGATATAGTGGATATTAACAATAACTTTCCCATCACCATTCACATCGCCAACGTACTCACCAAAAAGCTCTGATATTTCTGTGGATTTAGAATAAAAACCAATCTCATTCGTTAGAAGTAGAATAGTTAAATCGGGCTTTTCTTTAGTCAATAAATCAAAGGTAATGAAACCAAGTACAAATGCACAAAAGCTTGCAATACCCAACCACCACTTATTAAGATAGATAAAGCTTGATATCCTTTCTTTGACTGTGAGTTTTTTTTCAACTATTTCCTCACTTATTATTTCGCCTAAATCGCCACCATCATGCTTTGCCTTAAGTAGAGCTATCCTTTCCTCATTCAGCCTCTTCACATATTCTTCTCGCTTTTTATCCTCTATTTCAGCTTTGATACGTGCAGCCTCCGATTCAACTCGCCTTTTCTCAAGGCTTTCCTTTGCTTTTATTTCATCAAATGCTTTAGGCTTATTCTTATTTTTTTTATATCTTTTTGCTTTCATAAATCCACTTCTTTCAACAACTTCTCTAGTATCAATAATATTATTCAGTATAGCATAAAAAAAGCATCTTTTCAATTCATTTAAAATCTTTGTACAAATTAAATAGGTTATGATATAATAAGAAAAATACCATATCTAAATGGAGGAGTTTTAATATGAAAATAGTTTTGCAAAGAGTGCAAAAGGCAAGCGTAACTGTGGATAATGAGATTGTCGGAAAAATTGATAAAGGGTATCTTGTGCTTTTAGGGGTTGGACAAGACGATACGAAAGAAGATATCCCCTTTTTAGTTAGAAAAATGATTAACCTTAGAATATTTTCAGATGAGAATGATAAAATTAATCTTTCCCTAAAGGATGTAAATGGTAGTGTTTTAATTGTATCTCAATTTACACTCTATGCAGATTGCAGAAAAGGAAATAGACCCAACTTTATTATGGCTGGCAATCCAAAACTTGCCGAGGAACTTTATGAGCTATTTATAGAAGAATGTAAGAAATATACACCAATAGTAAAAAAAGGAGTTTTCGGTGCTGATATGAAAGTTGAGCTAATTAACGATGGACCCTTTACTGTTATTCTTGAATAGGGAATAATTTCCCCTGCCATCTATTAGGACTAACCATACTTGTACTGTATCTATGGATTTTAATTGATAATGGAATTATAATTTTTTTATCGTTTTCACTATTGATAACAACTAAAACACATCCTTTTGACTCTTTATTAAACTGTAATTCGTATTCTTCAAAATACAATATAAAGGCAATAACTATTTAAATATTAACTTACATGGGTTCATGATTTCTCCCTCTGTTTTATTATATTAGCATATATAATTTAATTATTAATATATTTATAACCGAGGCTTTTTTCAACTTCTGAAAAAGAAAGTGTTTTTATGATATGCCTTTTAGAAATCTTTGAGTTTAGGTAAAATATCACATCGCATTTATTAAAATATCGTTGCCAGATGCTTTGTCTAATTTTTATTTTAGCAATCTTATCTCTTTTGGCAATAACCGTATGATAAGCATACATCTTGCAATAGCAAATACAAAGCTGGTCATTTTCAACTGAAAAGCCAGTAGTGAATACTGATGCAAACTTTACAATCAATAGCCAAACTAGGGGGATTTCTGCCATAATTAATGCGAACTTTATTATTCCACTTATCTCTGGGAATAGTGTATACATTAGTAAACTTGCAAGAAATGTGATTATAATAAAGAATAATGGTATCCATATATACCTAAAAAATGAAGTCCTTTTGGGTTTTATCAGTGATTTGTGTAGTTTTATATCCTCTATAAAGATTTTTAAAATATTTGATACTTGCTTTTTATGCATTATTGGCACAAATACTGGTATCTCATTCTTTTCATTCCCATAACCAGAACAGTTTATATTCACAGTCATTACATTAAACAACTTCATCACTAAGTTCTGTCTTAAATCAATATAATTAATCTTTTCTAAAGAAAGATAATAAAAATACTTGCTTATTATTCCCATTTTAATCTTAGTGCTAGATTTATCCTTTTCTATTTTAAATCTTACATATCTGAAAATATTTCTAATGAAAGATAAAACCCAACTTAAAAGCACTAACAAAGCTATTCCTATTGCAATCGGGGGAATTTTCAGTAAAAGTATTGCCGCAACCTCATTCGTTACTTCATTAAGTGTATCCGTTAATTTCCTGTCTATTATCTCCTCTATTATCTTGCCAAATTGGAAAAAAACTGTAGCAATATAAACAGCCCCCGAAAGACTACTAGAAAATATAACTGAAAAGAAAATCATCGTCCACCAGTTCGGCTTGTAACTATACTTCATGCCCCCCTTTTTATTCATTATATTTATTTTTTCTTCCATCTCATTAAGGTCACTATATTTAACTAAAAGCTTTAAGTCTGCCCTTGAATAGCCTGAACCATCTGTATCAATAGACACATCTGCCGCTTGTATAAACAGGTATAAAAGTTTTCGTTCAGCGGATACGGTAGAGATTTCACTAAATGGTATCGTTATTTTTGTTCTTAAAAAAACGCCCTTCTGATGCATTATACTATCTTTTCCTATTGTAAAATAACTGCATCTCCATCTAATATAACCTGTAGCTAATATTGCAATAACAATAAGTATATCAAACCATGCACCTTTAAGCCATAGGTAAAGCTCATTAATATCAAGCCTTAATGCTATAAGTCCCCTCAATAATGGGAATATCAGCAACCAAAGGTTTTTAGCAGAATATTGTAGTATTTTATATGGATGCTGATAATACAAAATAACACCTCATTTAATAATTTTATAGTATAAGCCCAAATTTCGCCCTTTCTCATAATCGGCTAGCAGTTACCAATGCAGCGTATTAGGTTAATGTATCACCTATTATAATTTAATACCATATATTTTCCAATACTTAGGTATGGATTATGACTAATTATCATAGCATCGCTATTTAGCAATGCTATTTTTGTTTATAAAGTTGTATTTCCAACAAGATTTCCTCCAAATCCCTTTGCTTTAAAAAGGTAAGTATCATCCTTCCCCCAAAAGCATTTAGCATAACAAAATTAAACCCTGTTTTCTTAGAAAACAGCGTTGATATCACTGTTGTATATTTAATTGAATCAAACCTCATAACCTGATTAGTTTTATAAAAAAATCCACTATGTTTAATTATCTTTCTTCCAGTTATATAATAATTCACGCTTTTAAAATATAGCGGAAGATATATAATAGTAATAAAAAAACATATTGTAAAGAATACAAGCATTATAATCCACATAAAGATAGGTATAAAGGACAGGTAACGATATGCTAGGAATATTACCATTGCTGTTATTGCAAATATGAGTAACCGAAGTACATTTAAACCTGTTCTATCTGCATAATATCTCTTCATCTTTAACACCTCTTAAATTATTATAACATAAAACTAAAATAGAATACAAGAATATACATATGGATACGGAGGATTTATTTAATATGATTGAAAATCTTAATAATATCGTTTGGGGAAGTGGCATGATTTTTTTAATTCTTTGCACAGGTCTCTATTTTACACTAAGAATTAAACTTTTTCAGTTGACTCACTTTAAGTTAATCCTTAAAAATACTTTCCTTTCAATTTTCAAGGACAAAAGCACAACACGTTCTAATGACAAGCATAGTATTTCTCAATTCCAAGCCCTTTCAACGGCACTTGCAGCAACAATGGGAACAGGAAATATTATAGGTGTTGCGACTGCAATCAGTATCGGTGGTGCAGGTGCAATATTTTGGATGTGGTTATCTGCTTTTTTTGGCATGGCTGTAATTTATGCTGAAAATGTACTTGGTACTATATACCGATATAAAAATGAGAAAAACCAATGGATTGGGGGGCCACTCGCCTATCTCGATAGGGGTTTAGGCTGTCGGTGGCTTGCTGTAGTCTTTGCTATATTCTGTATATTAGCTTCTTTTGGAATGGGAAATATGGCCCAAGCTAATTCAATTTCATCTGCAATGTCCTCAACCTTTAACATATCCCCTCTAGTAACTGGAATTGTAGTCGCTATCTTAGTCGGTATAATAATTATTGGTGGAATTAAACGCATCGGAAGTATCACTCAAATGCTTATTCCGCTGCTATCGGTTTTATACATATTAGCATCAGTTATTATAGTCTTAATCAATTACAAAAACATTCCCAAAACATTCTCACTTATATTTAATGAAGCTTTTGGTATTTCAGCTATTGGTGGTGGGATAAGTGGTGCCATGGTAAAAAGGGCCATTAATATTGGCTTACGCAGAGGCGTTTTTTCTAATGAGGCAGGACTGGGGAGTTCTGCCCTACTCCATTCAGCAAGTGATACAAAAAGCCCTGAATTGCAAGGAATGTGGAGCATTTTTGAAGTTTTTATTGATACAATAGTCTGTTGCACACTTACTGCCTTGGTTATTTTAACAACAGGTAGCACTTCGTCAAATCTAGACGGAGTAGACCTTGTAATCAAGGCTTTTGAAAATGGCTTGGGACAGTATGCCGATATATTTATCACAGTTTCAATTCTTCTTTTTGCTTTTGCCACATTAGTTGGTTGGTCATATTGCGGGGAAAGCTCAATACGATTTATATTTGGGGAATCAGGCATAAAATATTATAAGCTTGTATTTATCTTTGTAATTATAATTGGTGCAACATCAAAGATATCCATTGCATGGACAATTTCAGATATTTTCAATGGATTTATGGCTATACCAAATCTTGTAGGAATCCTTCTCTTAAGCAATAAAATTAAAATACCTAATAAACGTATAATTCACAAAGATAGGGACAATAATTATAATTAATGTTTCCAATTTGTTTGTGAAAGGAATGTTTATATGAAGGCTGTTATTTTTTGTGATAATAATGAAAATGCTTTAATGCCTATTACAGGGACAATGCCTAAATTTATGATACCAATATGTGGTCGTATCGCTATACACTATGTTCTAGATTCAATTAATAATTATGATATCACCCACGCATATATTGTAAGTGATTATAATCAGGATGCTCTTAATTCAATTTTTAAATCAGACAAATTCAAGAACCTCACAATAAGTCTTTTAACCTCAGATAAGCTTGCTAATTTTAATTTTGATGATGATATTGTTTTTATCAGCGATATTATGCTATTTAATTTCAATCTATTTGATGCATTAAATCATCAAGCATACAAAAAGCCATTTGCAACTATTATCACAAAAACTGTTGATGTTTCACAAAGCAAAGACCTCCTTCTTGTTAATAATGATGGGCAGGTAGAGTCCATGTTAAGCAAACAATCAAATAATAGATTTTATAGCAATCTCGCTAATACAGGTGTTTGGATTATTCCATCCCAAAATACTATCCCCTTCTTTCAAATTTATACTACTAAGCATAGAATTTCTGCTAAGGATTTCACTATTTCTGCTTTTAATGATAAGGGGTATTGGTGCAGTATTCATAATGTCAAAGAGCTTTTAAAATGCCAGAGGGATGTTCTTACTTCCAAGGCATCCTTTGAATTTGGTGGACATAAAATGCTTAGTGGAATAGTTTCACCTGATTTATTTGAATTCTCTTCAGATATACAGATAAATCCCCCTGCATATATAGGTAAAAATGTTTCTATCGGTAGTGGTTCTGTTATTGATAATTGTACAATTATCGGGGATAATGTAACTATAGGTAAAAATGTAAAGCTTTATGGGGCAATTATAATGAGTGGTGCTTATATAGGCGATCGTGTTGAATGTACTAATTGTATAATATGCCGAAATGCTACATTGCTTAACTCCTCTATTATAAATGAACATTGTATTATTGGTGAATCGGCTATTATTGGTGAAAATGCAATTGTTGAAGATAGTGTTCGAGTATGGAATAATAAAAAAATTGAACGAAACACTGTAGTAAGTTTCGATATCCGATATGGTAATATGCAAGCATTGCATATTAGTGAAGATGGCATTTATGGTGAAACTAATGGTGAAATTTCAGCTTACACAGCAATCAAAACAGGGCTTAGCCTTGTAAATGCTGGAAGGAACGTTGCAGTCGGTTATAAATCCAATAGTAAGACCTCACATTGTATCGCTACTGCTATTTGTTCAGGTATTGCATCTGCTGGTGGAAATGCAATGCTTCTCGGTGAATGTATAGAAAGTGAACTTGCATTTCTTACAACCGAATGTAAGCAGGATTTAGGCGTATATGTTGAATCCGATTCCATTACGAAAATAAAATTCATTTCAAAAGATGGTCTTACATTGGATAGATTAAGCGAATCCTCAATTGAGGCTGGATTAAGTGGAAACACAGTATTAAGGGCATCTTATGATAATTTTGGTGAAATTTATGATGCACAACAGATGAGAAAACTTTATGAGATAGAATTTGTTAATCGAATCCCCAATAATCTGAATATGAATATCGGTATAAGTACATCTAATAAATATATAAAAAGTCTCTTTGAAAGGCTTGTAAAGGCTAACCCAGATAGCAATAACAAAATTGTTTTCCAAATATCTTCTGATGGTAAAAAAGCTTCTGCATTCAGTGAGGAAACAGGCTTTGTGTTCTATGAGAAACTTGTTGCCATTTGCTGTCAAAATCTCTTTGAACATGGTCAAGATGTTGCCCTCCCCTATTCCTTTTCCCAAACAATTGATGAAATTGCTAAGCAATATGGCAGAAAGGTTTATAGATTTTATGATTGCCCTGATAACTCCTCCGATAACGGTGCTAGAAAGCTTGCTAGCAAATTAAAGTTCCCACATGATGGGATTATACTTGCTCTTGATATTATAAAAATACTAACGGATAGGAATGTTGAGTTTAAGGATGCCGTAGAATCCCTACCACAAACCTTTTCATCCTCTCGCTCTATAAGCTGTAAAAATCAAAACCTTGATTTTATAAAGGATTTTTCAGATAGTTGCGATTTTGAGCATGAGGGAGTTTGGGTTAAGGGGGAAACTGGTGAAGTTTTTATTCGCCCGTCAAGGACTGGAAAAAGCATATTTTTATATGCTGAAAGCTTTTCTTCAGAAACAGCCTCAGAACTATGTAGCTCATATGAAGAAATTATAAAGAGCAAATTAAATGGATGATATACCCCTAAATTTTCAATGCCATTGCTTAAATAATATTATTCCTACTTTTGGATATATATAAAATTAATATAATAGTAAGTAAAAGAGTATAGTTTTAAATAAATATCAATAAATAAAAAGTGTATAATTATATTCATTAGCAAAATAACGAATCTACACTTTTTATGCAATTTAATTGTTCTAATTATATAAAATATTAGCTTGACATTGCTAGTTAATTACCGTATAATTAATATTGAATATTTAAAAT
>JAAYSW010000059.1 GCA_012523875.1 Clostridiales bacterium | reverse complement strand
GGAGTAAACTGTTTACCAGAAAGTGCTGTTCTTATTGGCCATAGAATATATCCATTCTTAACTTCCTTTTTAGAGATAAGGTTGAATAATGTGGCATGAATTGAATCAACTGACCAATCCTCCAATTCCTCAAGCACAGGTAAAATAGCCTTTAACGCATCAAGTGACGTTTCCTCATTAGTTTTCATTTTCTTATGGCAGTATAAAGCTGTGTCATATTCAGGTAATTCATCTATGAAATCAACCTGTTCGGGAATATCTGTAAACAACTCTGTTCTAGGCTGTAAAACTGAACATAGAACCTTGAAATCAATATCCTCACGCTTTACAGTTTGTTTAATATATGGAATTGCTTTTTCCATGAAATCATCTAGGGGCATTCTTCTAATATACTCACCATTGATTGCCTTTAGCTTTATAGGGTCAAAAATCGCAGGCGACTTTGAGATACCTTTAATGTCAAACTCCTCAATAAGCTCCTCCAGTGTGAAAATCTCCTCTTCACCCTTTGGTGCCCAACCAAGAAGTGCAATAAAGTTCACAACGGTTTCAGTCAAATATCCCTTAGCAAGCAAATCCTCAAATGATGCATCGCCATTACGCTTTGAAAGTTTCGTTTTTGCGTCTTTCATTACTGGTGAGCAATGAACATATACAGGCACGTCCCAACCGAATGCTTTATACAATAAATTATATTTAGGTGTGGAAGAAAGATATTCATTACCCCTTACAACATGAGTAATACCCATGGTGTGGTCATCAACAACATTCGCAAAATTATAGGTAGGCATACCATCAGTTTTTATAAGCACTTGGTCATCAAGGGTACTGTTTTCTACTACAATATCCCCATAAATCTCATCGTGAAAGGTTGTAGAGCCATCTAAAGGCATCTTCTGACGAATTACATATGGAACACCATTTTTAAGGTTCTCCTGTATTTCTGCCTCCGAAAGATTACGACAATGTCTGTCATACATTGGTGGAATTTGTGATGCCTCTTGAATTTTCCTAACCTCATCAAGACGCTCCTTATCACAGAAGCAGTAATAAGCATCTCCGCTTTCAATAAGCCTCAAAGCGTATTCCTTGAACATTCCCATTCTTTCTGATTGAATATAAGGACCAACGGGCCCACCAATATCAGGTCCCTCATCCCATGTTAACCCAGCCTTTTTAAGTGTATTATAAATAACATCAATTGCACCCTCAACATATCTCTCACGGTCTGTATCCTCTATTCGCAAAATAAAATCGCCCTTATTTTTTCTAGCGATAAGATAAGTGTAAAGTGCAGTCCTTAGGTTCCCGATATGCATATAACCCGTTGGACTTGGTGCAAATCTAGTTCTAACCCTTTTATTCATACTTAAATAAGTCCTCCCAACCATTATCTCTTAAATATTCTTTCGCCGCCTTGGCATCGATTGCTATGCGGTTTTTTAACTCGTTAATTGAATTAAATCTCCGTTCGCCCCTAATAAAATGGAGTAGCTCCACCCTTATAATTTTACCATAAATATCCCCATTATAGCCAAATATATGGGTTTCAGCAAGTGGCTCTGCCCTTCTCTGCACAGTCGGTTTAACACCTATATTTGTAATAGATGCATGCTTTTGATTGTCAATTATTGTTATAGAAGCATATGCTCCAAAGTGCGGAATAAGCTGACGCTCATCAAAGTATTGATTTAAAGTAGGAAAGTCCATCGTCCTGCCAATTTTTCTTCCATGCGATACAATTTGTTCGATAAAATAATTCCTACCCAATAATCTATTCGCAATTTCAACTTCACCTATTTTAATGTATTCACGAATTAATACAGATGATATTGGCTTTTCCTCATAGGTTACTCTAGGTATACTCTCAACTTCAAAACCATATTTTTTTCCCAAAAAGCATAGCTCCTCTAAGCCATATACTCCACCTTTGCCAAAATGAAAATTATGCCCACAAGCAACCTTTTTTGCTCTAAGCCTATTCTTCAATATTTCTCTTGCAAAATCCTCTGCAGACATATTTTTCATCTCACCAAACCTTGGTGAACATACATATTCTATGCCAAGCTGATTAAAAAGTTCAAGCTTAATTTTATTGCTAAATATATAAAACAATTCTCTGTCATGTTTTTGAACCATTGAACCAACACTGAATGTAAATACGGTAGGCGCAAGCCCCTCCTCCTTACTTTTAACAACATTATCTATAACGGCACTATGACCCAAATGCACTCCATCGAACATTCCTAGTGCAATTGCACTATCAAAGGGCATCCCTTCACCCTTACTAAGTATTTTCATACAGGGATTCCCCCCCTAAAGTCTATATAAAAAAATTCTTCTCAACTTTTAATATTACCTTATCAAAATCTGCTATGGCAGTACCTATAAATTGTTTATCATAGCTATAAACAGCGTAGTTATTGGATTTAGTTATTCCATTAACCCTTGATAAATCAAGTTTAACACCATTCTTATATAGCCTTGTTTGTACTTCATCTAAATAAAGCTTAGGCAATTCCTCAAACACTTTTTCTACAGGGAGTATAAAATCCTTTAGCCCATCCTTATCAAATAGAGATTTAACCTCATCAAGCGTTAATGCCTCATCAAGCGTAAAACCATTTGAGGATAGTCTAACAAGTTCTGTCATAATACCGCCACTACCTAATTTCTGTCCAATATCATGAATAATAGTCCTTACATATGTCCCCTTAGAACACTCAATTAAAAGCTTTCCCACCATGGATT
>JAAYSW010000058.1 GCA_012523875.1 Clostridiales bacterium | reverse complement strand
TGAATTTCAAATGGAGTAGTATGTGCCTTTGAAAGAATTCGTAGGTCGGAAACAATAATTTCTACTTCACCTGTTTTAATTTCCGTATTGACACTTGCACGTTTAGCAACTGTCCCCCTTGCCATAAGAACAAATTCGCTTCTACATGATGAAGCTTTTTCGAAGATTAATCTTTCTGTTTCTTCATTGAAAGCAAGCTGAACAATCCCAGTTTTATCCCTTAGGTCGATAAAGATAAGATTTCCTAAATCACGGATTTTTTGAACAAAACCCCCAACAACAACATCCTTACCGACTTCTGTTACTTCACCACAATAATGAGTTCGCTTTAATCCATTCATATTATCTAACATAAATATTTTATCCCCCTAAAAGTAAAATGCTATATATAGTAATTAAAGTTCTAGTGATTCCCTGAACATACCAGCGATAGCGATATTTGAAAAGTTATAATAAAAATTTTCATCAAGAGTAATTTCCGTTTGTTCGCCCGTAGACATATTTTTTAACATAGCCTTATTAGAGTCTAGTTCGTTATCGCCTAGAACCATTGTAAAAAATGCATTTATTTTGTCGGCATATTTCATTTGTGCTTTTAAACTCCTACCGACAACATCATATTCAACCCAATATCCTTCTTCTCTTAATCCATGAGCAATTGTTAATATTCTATGCAAAGCATTTTCCCCCATGGGAGCAAGGTATAAATCACATTTTTTTGGCTCTATAAATTCACAACCTTGACTTTCCATAGTAAGTATAAGTCGTTCAATTCCCATTGCAAATCCCAGTGCAGGAGTCGTTGCTCCCCCAAGCTGTTCAATAAGTCCATCATATCTTCCACCCCCACAAATAGTTCCTTGTGCACCGATATCAGTGGTAATAAACTCAAAAACAGTTTTAGTATAGTAATCTAGTCCACGAACAATCTTAGGATTAACAGTAAACTCAATATTCATGGCATTAAGATATCCCTTTAGTTTTTCAAAATGATCTGAGCAATCCTCGCATAAATAATCAATAATCAGTGGTGCATTACTTGAAATTTCAGAGCATACCGTACTTTTACAATCAAGAATACGCATGGGGTTTTTGTCAAGCCTAGATAAACAGGTCTCGCAGAGATTTTCTTTATCCTTTTCAAAGAAATCTTTTAAAGCTTCATGATATTTTGCTCTGCAAGTTGGGCAGCCAATAGAATTTATATATAAAGCAATATTTTTTAAACCAAGCCTATCTATGAAATTTTTAGCAAGGGAAATAACTTCTGCATCAGCAATAGGGGATTTACTACCAATCATCTCTAATCCAAACTGATGAAATTCACGAAGCCTTCCTGCTTGGGGGCGTTCATGTCTGAAACAGGGGAGAATGTAATACAATCTTTGTGGCATAGGCTCATTGAGTAAGCCATTTTGCATCACTAAGCGTACAGCACCAGCAGTACCTTCAGGACGCAAAGTAAATTTAGATTCCTTTGCAATAACTGTATACATTTCCTTTTGCACAACATCGGTTGTTTCACCTACAGAACGCAAAAATAAATTAGTATTTTCAAATGTAGGAATGCGGATTTCCTTAAACCCATATTTCTCAGCAACTTCCCTTGCAACCTTTTCAATTGTATGCCATTTATAAATATTCTTTGGTATAACATCTTCAGTCCCATTGGGTCTTTGAATTAATAAAGCCATAAAAAACTCCTTTTTTATTTAGATTATAGCTATTAATATAGCAAAATGAAAATCCACATGAAAAGTCGTCCCTTAAAATCAAAGGGACGATATAAAGTATTTCCATATTATAATGATGGATTACCAATTTCACGCCAATCTAAATCACCACGTTCCAAAGCAAGTATAAGTGCTTCAGCAGTGGCAATATTAGTAGCGACTGGTACATTATGGACATCACATAATCTTAAAAGATTCATATCATTAGGTTCGTGGGATTTTGGTGTAATTGGATCCCTAAAAAACACAAGTACATCTATTTCATTACAAGAAATTCTAGCAGAAATTTGTTGGTCACCGCCCTGTGAGCCACTTAAATAGCGTTGTATATTAAGTCCTGTATTTTCTGCAACTTGTTTACCAGTAGTACCTGTTGCACATAAATTATGTTTTGTTAAAACACCACTATATGCCATACAAAATTGTATCATTAATTCTTTTTTTGAGTCATGAGCAATAAGTGCGATTGTCATATATAAGTCCTTTCTACACAAATTGTGTTTTTAAATTAAGTATAAAGAAATTGAAGTAAGTATAGTTAAATAAATTTGGTAAGAGGTACATCCTCGCCTTTAATACGCCTTGCAATCGCATCAAAAGCGATAAGACTTGGGGCTTCATAAGGCAATGGAAAACCCTTTCCAGTAGCAATAATAAGTTCATTATCCTCTGGAATCACACCAATTAGTTGAACACCAATAGTATCTATTATTTCATCAAGATCTTTAATTATTTTGTTAATTATAGTTTTTTTGCTCACCTTATTGACAATAAGGCGTTGACGTTGATTACCTCTTTTATAAAACTCGTCTGACATCATTTGTGCATCACGCACACAAATGGGATCTGGAGTAGTAATAACCAGAATTAAATTAGACTGTTCTACGATATCAAATACATGAGAATTAATTCCTGCACCAGTATCTATAATAATATAGTCGAAATATTTCTTAACTTGCTGGCAAATATCAGCAATTTGTTCAGCTGTAACAACTGTAAAAGGGTTTTTAGGAGCGCATAGAATATTTAAATTACTTGCAGTCCTAACTTGAGTAACAGCATCAATAGGATCACATTTACCTTCGAGAACAGAACCTAAGTCATGGTTTATTTCATTTGATATACCAAAGATGATATCAATACATCTTAATCCAAAATCGAGTTCAATAATTAGGGTACGGTTACCCATTTTCGCCAAAGAATAGCCGAGCCCAGAGCAAATAGATGATTTACCCGTGCCACCTTTACCAGAAGTAACAGCAATTACTTTTGACATAAGAACTCCTTTCATAAGCAATTAAATATATTTTTAATAATCACTAAATTCTCATTATAATCCTTTTATATTATATCATAAAATCTTCAATATTACAAAGTATTAATTGTTAATAAAATAGAAGATTGTGAGTTTTGATTTGATTTTAACAACTATTTTGTGCACATTAAACAACTTATATAAATAATGTATGAATAATAAGCCAAGTGCCTACATAGTTGAGCCATCGTCGGTATAATAGTAAGCATCTAAAATTTTTCTTATCATGTATTTTGAATACTCTCCACCCTCAATAATTCCTGCAAAAGCTATTTCTGGATCATGGGCAGGTGCATATCCTATAAATACCGAATCTTGCACCCTTGAATCTTGTTGAGGAGTACCAGTTTTTATAGCAACATCGTAGCCTAAACCATTTAGAGAATATTCCCCACGTGGTGTATTTTGTGAAGCTAATATCATCCCTTCCTCGATATAATTATAAATTTCAGGATAACTAAGATTAATTTGGGAAGCGATTACAGGTTCAGTTTTTTTAATTTGTTCGGTCATAGTGTAGTTATAAATACTATCTACGAGATAGGGCTTATAACGGACTCCCTTATTAGCAACAGTGCAAGCAGCAGTTGCTAATTGGAGGGGAGTAACTGCAATTTCTGATTGCCCAATTGATGCCTGTAAAAGCTGACCTATAGTCCAATCAAGTCCTAAATTTTCGAATGTTTCAGGATTAGCTAGGTAACCAACTGAATCACCCGATTCTAAACCTAATTTCTGCCCTAAACCATATAGTTGTGCATATTCTGTGATTTTATTTATTCCGAGCCTTTGACTTAATTCATAATAATAAATATTGCATGATACCTGAATGGAACGTGTAACGGCAATATTTGAGTGAAAGCCTGTGCATCCAACTGTAATATCGTGGAATTTGTAATGCCTTCCGCAATAAAAGGTTGTTGTATTTGTTACAACACCTTCATTTAAACCAGCCGTTGCAGTTATTACCTTAAAGGTTGAACCAGGACGATAAAGACCGCCAGTTGCACGGTTAACAAGCGGGGTGTTTTCCCTTTGCAAGATTTCATCATAATTTTCGATATAATCATCAATGGTATAAGTAGGTGCAGTTGCAAGTGATAGAACGGCACCAGTTTTAGCATCTAGAACAACAATAGCACCAGCACTCACATTTTTGTATTTTGGCATCGTATTAAGATATTTTATAAAATCCTCTAAAACACCTTGGGTTCTCCTTTGAAAATCACTATCTATAGTTAATTTTACAGTATTCCCTGGAGTTACATTTTGGGTTATTTTTGATGCCACAACTGCTCCGTTAAGGGTCGATATCTCACGAATGCCATTTGTACCACGCAAATAATCTTCCATAGCATATTCTATGCCACTTTTTCCCACTGTATCATTTAATGCATATCCTTTATATTTCAAATCATCGTACTCTTCAGCGTAAATTGGCCCAACAGTACCAATTTCATGGGGAATAACATCGACCTGAGCATAAGCACGAATTGGCTCTTCAGCGATATCCACACCTGATAATTCTAGGCCTAGCTCTTTAATTTTTGTTACAGCACCATTTGAAACATCCTGTGTAAGTGTAAACTTATTACTTATTGAGAAATTTTTTAATAACATCTCATAACGAATACCAGCAATAATACGAATTTCTTCATCTGTGTATTTACTAGAAATTTCATAATCATCAATAAGTTTATCGATACAGTTTTCGGCAGTTGCATATACATTTAGGTTAAGAGAAGATTTAAGCTTTTCAACATCAGTTTCCCTATTTTCTTTAAAATTATATGGTTTTTCAAATGTAATTGGAATAGATTCAATATAATCATGCCCATATTCTTTAAGAATAGCAATGGTTTTGTTTAAAATTTCATTACTAATAGCATTGTCAGAAGGGAAGAAAGCGTTTTCAATGACAACGCTGAAAGCTACTTTATTTTCAACAATTGGCTTTGAGTTAATATCCACAATTTCGCCCCTTGTTGCATTGATGATTTGTTTTGATATATAAGGGTTTCTAGGTTGATTTAAATAATCAGAACCATCGACAATTTGAATTTTCATTAATCTTAATCCACAAAAGGCCATGGAAACAAGAACGATAATTACTAAAAAAATTGCATTAAATTTCTCTAAAAAGGCTTTCATATCCACACCCCACTATAAGCTTTTATGATAAAAGGAAAATGAGAGCGGAGCCCTCATTGATTTAAGCGATACAAACTTAGTCTTCATTATCTATTGGTTCCTCAATACTATGTATCCGCCTTGGTTGGAATTTAGAATGGATTAAGTTTATTAATAAATAAATAAAAATAGTTGATATAGAAGTATAGATCCAACTAATAATTGTATAACTAAAAAATATCTTACTAACGTTTTCATATCCCCATATCGCATAATAAAATAAATAGTCTAAAATTCCATGAATAAATGCTAGTACAGCACACACTAAAAAAGCGTTTATAACATTTGGTCTTAATAGATGGTTAAAAAGTAGGGATGTAAAGACGCAACACCCGATTAGTATAATCGCATTATAACCGAATGTTTTATCAAATGAAATATCCATAAGTAATCCAGATAATATTCCAGTAATTGTAGCAGTCATCTCATCACCCTCGTTGATAGAAATGCAGATAGCAATAGGGATGAGTAGTATAGGCTTTACTGAAGTTCCGATGGTGGATGAAATAAAAGCAGTACTAATAATGAGCAGATAAAATACCCAGCGTATAAAAGCATATAATCGAAATACTGATTTAGTTTTCATTTATTTCACCATTTTCGCTATCATTATCACTCGGCATAGATTTTATTACAATAACAGTAGTGAGTTTATTTATTTCAACGGTAGGTTGTATAATGGCATAGGCAGTTAATCCATTTTCATTAATTCCTGTTTCAACAACAGTACCAATAATATACTCTTGTGGGAAAAGCCCACTATTTCCTGATGTTATAATAAGGTTCCCCTTTTGTATATTATTCTCTTTATTTATATAAACCATTTGACATAGACCTGTTGAAGCTTTGTCAACGCTCCCTTCAACAATACCAGTATCCCTACTTTCAACGCAAAGCCCACCAAGGGATACCTCAGGAGAAAGAATAGTCCTTACAATAGAATAATTACTAGCAACTTCCACAACAACGCCAACGAGCCCTTCACCAGTAACAACTGGATCATAAACCTTTATTTCATCATTACTTCCTCTGTCAATGATGAACGAGCCAAAAGGATCATTAGCAACTCGTCCTATTACAGAACATGGTGGGGAAAGTTCGTATTGTTCATTTTCCTCCTTGATACCAATAAACTTACGCAGTTCCTCAATTTCTTTTTTTGCATTTTCATATTCTGTGAGTTTATTATACAGTTCAGAAATTTGTTTTTTAAGTGCTTGATTTTCGTTATAATAACCCCCGGCATTAATATACATATCTATCTTAGTTTCAACTTTATTGGATATAGAATGAGAAAGCTTCCTCACGGGCTTAAAAACACCCCCTAATAAGTTAGAACCTGCGATAGAAGTACCACCTTGAGTAACAGAGTATATCATAATTCCCACTAAAAGTGCAAGGATACAGATAATTATTTTAAATTTTACACTTTTAAAGAAATCACCCATTATACTAACTCCCTTATAATATTATGTTGAACACCCCTGTAAAAGAATAACATTTAATATTAATAATACTTTGATTCTTCATGTAGTATTTCATGATACTTTTCGAGGTCTTCAATAATTCTTCCTGTACCTTCAGCTACACAATCCATTGGATATTCTGCAATATATACAGGCATCCCTGTTTCTTTATTTATAAGCTTATCTATACCTTTAAGCATAGCTCCACCCCCACCAAGAGTGATACCTTGGTCGATAATATCAGCAGATAGTTCAGGAGGGGTTTTTTCTAAAGTTATTTTAATAGCCTCGACAATTCTTGAAAGTGGTTCTGCTAGAGCATCCCTAATTTCAGTTGAGGTTATTGTAATATTCTCAGGCAACCCATTAAGCAAGTTTCTTCCCTTTATATCCATCCTCTCTTCGACATCACATGGATAAGCTGAGCCAATTTCAATCTTGATATTTTCGGCGGTTCTTTCACCTATGAGTAGGTTATATTTTCTTTTAATAAAATTAATAATAGATGAATCAAACTCATCACCAGCTACACGAACTGAGCGTGAGGTAACGATTCCACCAAGTGAAAGTACAGCAACTTCACTAGAACCACCGCCAATATCAACAATCATGCTACCAGTAGGTTCTGAAACAGGTAGCCCAGCTCCAATCGCAGCAGCCATAGGTTCCTCAATAATTGAAACTCTCTTTGCACCCGCATTTTCAGCAGCTTCTTTAACAGCTCTACGCTCAACAGCAGTAACCCCTGAAGGTATACAGATAACTACACGAGCTTTAGAAAAAATCGAGTTACCAAGAGCCTTTCTAATAAATTCTTGCAATAGCGTAGTGGTTATATCAAAATCAGCAATAACCCCATCTTTAAGCGGCCTCACAGCAATTATAGACCCTGGAGTCCTACCTATAACATCCTTAGCTTCTTGACCGACAAAACGTGCCTTATCCGTACGTGTATTAACTGCAACAACAGAAGGCTCACGTATAATTATGCCTTTTCCCCTCATATAAATCAATGTATTAGCAGTGCCTAAGTCTATACCAATGTCTTTAGTAAACATTTCAAATCTCCTTTTACTCTATTAATTCCACAAGTATGAATTACATGGAATAAAGCTATATTTATACCAAGTATATAAAATATAGCATAAGTATTTCTATGAAATTCATTTTATTGCCTTTATAATATTAAAATATAAGCTAATTTAATCTATATTATTTATTATACCACTAAAATTAACTATACACAACTATTTTTAATAGAAAAATTTACATTTATTTATTTTTGCAGATTAATTGAAAAGCCTAGATATATTTTTAGTACAAGATGTAGAATTATTCATAATAATTGCTGTATTCCAAGAATAATTTATGTATAAATATAAAATAATAATTATTTAGACATCAAGCCCTTTAACTACCCTTGGATAGACAATAAGTGCAATGATAAAACATATAATTTGTGCAACGCTCAGCGAAAAGTTTATTCCAAATGTAAGGTTAATTGACACAACATCCAGTGTAAACGGTTGCACTCCCACTGATTTTGCATAACTCAGCCAGTTAAAATATGTAACACCATTGCTAGCAGTAGCTATAATACTCCCAATAATAGCAGCAGCAATAAGTAGAAATATTAATATTATTTTCTTTTTCATTATTACACTTCCTTTAATTTTTTATGTCTAAATTCATTAAAACAGCCCTGTTGATCCGAAGCCTTTTTTACCTCTTTCTGTATCATCATTCAAATCAGATTCGATGATATTTGGAATTATTATAGGGATTATAACTATTTGAGCTATACGCATTTGTGGCTCAATGATAAATGTTTTTTCACTATTATTAATCAAAGGAATACTTATTTCACCTCTATAATCTGAATCTATGACTCCCACAGAATTTGCAAGCGTGATACCATATTTAGAGGCAAGTCCTGAGCGTGGGAATGCTAGTAGTGCAATGTTTTCCTCTGAGGGCCTAATAGCTATTCCAGTTGGAATTTTTACAATTTCACTGGGATTAATTTCAATTGGGACATCTATACACGCAGAAATATCAAATCCAGCACTTCCATCTGTTTTTCTTGAGGGTAGGATAGCCTTTTCAGATATTTTTTTTACAAATAAGTCCATAAATCCTCCTAAGTAACTCCTCTATAGTAAAGTCCTCTGGTGTACCTTTCAAGAGGACTTTTCATTCGATTATGATATTGTTTTATAATACTGCTCACCATATCAGCTGTTTCCTCATGGAACATTAAAGTAATATAGCTTATATTTTTAAATTCACTAAGCCTATCAGCAAGATATAACATTTCGGGATTTAGTAGTTGCACATAATCATCGTGGCAGTCTACAATAATTTTTCTTCCTGTTCTATCGATTAGAAGTTTATTGCAATTCTTACAACCAACCTCATTTTTGATGGGACAATTTCTTGTGAGCATAAAAGGTAATCTACCATAAGCAATAATACCAAAAGGAATGGTACTATCAAGTTTAGTAATTTGTTCTATCTTGAGTTCAAATGATAATATGGAATCTTCAAGTTTATTGTTGGATAGGAACTTTAAACTATGCGAATTTGTGATATTTAACCCATAATCACCATGCAACTTAAATCCAAGTTCTTTTCCCATTTTAATGTAGGCAATATTATTACATAACAATCTTTTAAAGCCTGTTTTTTTTAGATAACTTAATTGTTCATAAATTTCATTTTCATTTATAATAAATCTAGGTGGTTCTATAATAACCTTATTAGCATAGGGTAAGAGTAAGTTTGCACCTTTCTCAATTTGCTTAATCGGTAAAATTATGAATTCAATGCCATCAATATTTACACCTTTTAATTGCTCAATCTTTTTTAACTGCACCCTTATAGAAGGCTCTTTTATATTTTCTATACCAGCAATAGACTTAATAGGTGTATCTATTATTTTATATTCAGGTGTAAAGTATTTAATCCTTGCTTTATCAAGTTCCTCAACAGCTTTACGCCTTAGTTTATTAATTGAAGATGCAGTCAACATTATACCATCGTCGATATCAGCATTAACACTACCAAACTCATATATTGTATTCCCAAGTTTTTTAAGTTGATTTTCAATCTGGGTGATATCAGTAGGTTTATTTATTGCGGTTTGAGGAATATCACCATCCACGCATACCGAAAATCCATCACTATCAGTTGCCGTGATAGTAGTAGGGCAGTTTTTATGGATAGATATATCAAATGTAATCGAGGAAACCTTACGCTCCCTTTCATAAAGTTTTTTTAAATCAGGAAGAACATCAAAAGCTGAAACAACATCATCTTTTTGACGTATCCCAAACATATTATAATGATTACCAGAGTAATAACCATCGGTAAAACCACTCCTAGAAAACACTGAGCGTAATTTGTGCATATCAACTTTTTCATTATTCATAGCCTTAACACAAGCAGAAACAGAAGCTGCAACATATTCAGGGCGTTTCATTCTTCCTTCTATTTTGAAAGATGAAACACCGATTTCTAGGAGTTCTCTTAAATATTTTATTATTGATAAATCCTTTAACGATAATGCACAGGCATTTTTATCATTGCTAGATGTAAAAGGAAGCCTACAAGCTTGGGCGCACAAGCCTCTATTAGCACTTCTAGAGCCAATAATCGCTGACATATAGCATTGACCAGAAACCGATACACATAAGGCACCATGCACAAAAACTTCAACCTCAATATCAGTTTTACAGATTTTTGATATTTGGCTTTTACTAAGTTCCCTTGCTACAACTACACGAGAAAAGCCCATTTCTTTAGCAAACAAGGCACCATTTGGTGAATGAATAGTCATTTGGGTAGATGCGTGTAAAGGGATATTTGGTATAGTTTTTTTAATAAATTCGCATGCACCCAAATCCTGTATAATAAACGCATCTACACCAATTATAGCAGATTGTATAATAAATTCCTTTAAGTCATCAAATTCAGTATCAAAAAAAACAGTATTTATAGTGAGATACACCTTAGCACCAAAGAGATGGCAATAATTCACTGCTTCTTTAAGTTCATTGTTATCAAAATTAGCCGCATTTTGCCTTGCAGAAAACTCCTTGCCACCGAGGTACACAGCATTTGCACCACAACGAATAGCAGCATAAACGCTTTCAAGCCCCCCACAAGGTGCTAGTATTTCAGGGGATATATATTTATTGTTCATATTTTTTCCTTAAGGCTTTTTAGCTTTAAGCTTGCTTCAAGCTGTTCAATTTTATTTTTTAAAATTTCATTTTCTTTTGAGATAACATCCTTTTCAATCCTCAGTTTTCCAGCCATATCGACATATTCCTTAGTCTGATTCCTAACACTATCAATTTTACTATTTGCCTTTGCAAGTTCATGAAGTAAAGACATAGAAACCATAATAGAGGAATTATATGGTGATGCACCCGTTTCGGATGAGGTTTCAGAAATCCTTTTTTCTAAATTTTTTGCCAATCCATATATGTATGTAGATGGTTCTTCTGTTTTTAAAGTATATTCTTTACCACAAATAACAATTTTAATCCTGTTTAACATAAAAGCACTCCGTTCTTCTTAATAATACATACATAATCATTATAATACATTTTTTCAAATCTGCATAGACCTAGAATTACTTTTTTAAAATCTATTATATAAATTGTTATAGATAACGCAATAGGGCGATTACTTTGCCTAAAATATCAGCATCATCGACAAATATAGGCTCCATATGGTTATTTTCAGGCTGGAGTCTAATTTGACCATTTTCTTTAAAGAAGCGTTTTACGGTAGCTTCTTCAGAATCGATAAGAGCAACTACAATATCACCATTCTCTACAGCCGACACTTGTTCTACAATTACGATATCGCCATGATTGATACCTGCATTAATCATACTTTCTCCTCTAATCTTGAGTGCAAAAAGAGGGTTAGAATCATTTTTGCTTGTTGTCCAGGGAATGTAATCAGTGATATTTTCGATAGCAGTAATAGGCACACCAGCAGTAACAGTACCTATTAAAGGTATGCTACTAGAGTTATAGCCTTTTAATTTAATCGCACGGTTTTGATTATCCATCTTCTCAAGGTATCCCGCCTCCGTAAGAATACCAATATATTTATGAACAGTTGATGTTGATTTGATATTTAAATCAGAACAGATTTCTCGTATTGTTGGTGGGATACCACTTTCAATACGCTCCTTAATATAGGCATATATATTTAAAGCCATTTCATTTAGCATAGAAATTATCCTTTCCAAATTATCCGTTTAATTTTTTATAAATCATTTTTGCAACTTTATAAACATCACCACAACCGAGGGTTATTATAAGATCTCCACCCTGTGCATTTTCACAGACATAATCACAAACCTGTTGAAAATTAAAGTTTTTACGTTCATCATTCGGTTCTTCATTTTCATCTTGTGCAAAATAAATGCATCCATCAATTTTATTCCCTAAATCCTTAGCAAAGATATTAAATGTATTCTTCTCCCTTGAACCCATAATATCAGTAAGAATAGTAATATCAGCGAATGATAATGCTTCTGCAAAATCATCTAAAAATCTTGCTGTTCGTGAAAAGGTAAATGGTTGGAATATAGCCCAGATTCTATTATACCCCATTTCCATTGCAGCTTTAAGAGTAAGAGATATTTCAGT
>JAAYSW010000057.1 GCA_012523875.1 Clostridiales bacterium | reverse complement strand
TTGCGTGATTTTTACTTTCATTAAAAATTTAAGCCCGATTTCAATGCGAAATCAGGCTTTTTCTACGGGCTGAGGCTTATTCCATTATAGAATAAGCCTTAAACTAAAGTGCAATCAAAGGGGTTTACCAGTTCAACTCGAGCGTGCTTTGTAGCAGAAACGCACCAGCCATGAAATCACATTGGCAGAAAAGCGGATAAAGGAATTGGATGACAAATTTAACAAGCTTTATGATGACAGGCTGGAGGGTATGTTGTCAGATAACAGATTCAGGGAGTTGTCAGCAAGATGTGAAGATGAGCAGGCAAAGTTAAAAACCCGTTTGGAAGAACTCAAGTCACAGGTTGACCAGAAAGAGGAAACTGAGAACAACTTATCAAGGTTTGTTGATGAGGCTAAAAGGTACACCAACATTAAAGAACTAGATCGGGAAATCTTAAATAGGTTGATCGATAAAATTGTGGTAAGCGATAGTGTAACGGAAAATGGTGTGAAAACGCAAAAGATTAGAATCTTCTATAAGTTTCTTGGTGATTTGGCTTAATATCGTGTCTCTTTATCATCTGATGCATATTTATATAGCACAAATGCCATAACAGAAAATTGTGAGTTATATAATGTTAATGGCAATAGTAATAGAATTGCATCGATAGCTTATGGTCCAAAAAGGGTTATCATTGTTGTAGGTTACAATAAGATAGTTATAAGATAGTTAAAAATATTGATGATGAACAAAAGAGGTTGAAATTGCTCCCAGCACCTGCAAATGTACAAAGGCTTACTTGTACTACATATTGCTATGAAAATGGTGAATGTTTATCCCTGGATTCAGAAAATGGAGAAATAACAGCAGATCGTAATAGTGAAGCAAGGATTTGTTGCAACTATCTAATTTCTGCTAAGCAAAAGCATAGGGGGAGAATTAAAGTAATTATTGTTGGGGAAAGCTTAGGATATTAAATAATAAAAAATCACTGATTGATAAATAATCCTCAGTGATTTTTTGCATTTTAAATTTTCTTTTTTATATCTTCAATTATTTTCTGGGTAATAATATCAAGACCATTAAAGTCAATTGATTTGATATAATACTCCTCAAGCTTATTATGGATACCATTTGAAGTTGTTATGGCTGATGAGGCTTCATTAGCAAGTTCTAAACAAGCTTTTTTATCGAAAGCAATTTTTTGCTTCCTTGAAGATAGGCTTTCTTTATCGTAAAAACGATTAAAGTTAATTGCTTTTTCACAATCTAATTCTAATTTATTAAAGAAATTGCAGGAGATAAATGCAATCCTTAGTTCAGGTATAAGCATATGCTCATATATATTATTTGATAAAGCAGCACATTCGCTTAAAATTATTTTTAAACCTCGATCTAGAGCGATATCAGATACTGACTTTAAGAAATAATCACTGCCTGCAAAATAATCATCATTAAGAGTATAAATTTTATAATCGTCGGGTATTGGTTGTGTTAAATAGCCCTTTGAGGTGAATGCTGAAATATGGCGAAATTCCATACCCCTCAATTTTTTATCGCCCTTAGGAAATAGTTTATGGACTAATCTGTTAATAAATCCATCAAGCTTATCATTGAGTATATAGTTATAAGCTATTGAATAAATATTACTATTAAGTGAAGCAAATGCCCGAACATATCGTTTTGCTCTGCTATGGCATTTAAGATTTTCATCCGTGCAATGAATTATTGCCTCCTTATGGGGTGACATTTTATCCCTGTCCCAAAACTCACCAAGGTTGACTATTTCCTGTGAAACTGCTGGATAAATAGGATCAAATACATGGGGTGTAGTACCATCAACAATAATTGTTTTTATATCATTTATAATTACTGCATCAAGTGCTGAAATATCCGTGGAGCAGTAGAAAAGCTCTAGGTTCCTATCATCAAATTCACTTGCTATTTTATTCATTAAAGTTGATTTACCAGTGCCAGGGCCACCTTTTAATATATAAGTAAAATAATTTTTCTTATTAATTAAATGAAAAAAATTTGTTTGATAGCCAATAGGGGAAGTGCTTCCTAAAAAATAAAGCTGTTTATTGCCCATTTGTATCCCTCCAATATGATTTTATTACATATTATGATGAAAATAATAAAATGCTACAAAAATCACTAATAAATAATCATCATTGGCTGTTCTTCATTCTTTTTTACAAATCCATATTTTTCATAAAATGCTACATTCTTATTGCTACATATTAAGATTTTGCGAATTATACCCTCATATTGCTCAAGCATATATTTAACGATCATTCCACCGATTCCTCTTTTCTGGTGACTAGGATGCACTAACAAGTATGGGAAAAAGACGTTCATTTCAGTATCAGATATTGCGGTCATTAATCCAACAAGATTATCACTATGCCATGCAGATATAATTGTTTCAGAAGAGATAATTCCATTATAGAGTTTATCTGGATATTTTGCTGAGTCCCAATTAACAGATACGAAAAGTTGTGTTATTTGGTCTTTATTAAATTTTTTACCTAATTTATAAATTATCATAGCTACCTCCATAAAAATGATAGTAAACCTTTGTTTTAATTATATAAAAAAACGTGCTTGGCTATTCTCTTACTACATTAGTTTACATAGTTTGAAGCGTCCTATTAATCTACGACAAATTCCTACCTAAATCTATGGTGTTTAGCATAACTAAATTATTTACATAAGAAAATGCAAGCTATATGTATAATGCAATAATATGAAAACTGGCATAGAATTTTAAAAAAAACTAAAAGGCTTGACCAAATGACAAATAAGTAGTAAAATTAGAATAAAGAAATATTTAAATTTAAAGGAGTTAGTGAATATGTCAAAAAAATTTATAGTTGAAACATCTGCAAGGCATATACATGTTAGCAAGGAGGATTTAGAAACATTATTCGGGAAAGGTGCAAAGCTTACATTTAAAAAAGATTTGTCACAGCCTGGTCAATTCGCTTGCGAGGAAAGAGTTACAATAGTTGGTCCTAAGAAAGAATTGGCAGGAGTTACCATATTAGGGCCAGAACGCCCATCTACACAGGTAGAACTATCCGCTACGGATGCACGTTCGCTTGGTATTGCTGCACCAATTAGGGAATCAGGTGATATTAAAGGCTCTGGTTCTTGTAAAATAGTTGGTCCATGTGGTGAAGTTGATATTACAGATGGAGTTATTATTGCAAAGAGGCATATCCATCTGACACCGGAGGATGCAGTTGAACTCGGTGTTAAGGATAAGGAAGTTGTATGGGTTAAGGTTAAGACTGAAGATAGAAAGGCTATTTTGGGTGATGTTGTAGTAAGGGTTTCTGAAAATTTTGCTCGTGCGATGCATATTGATACCGATGAATCAAATGCTATTGGTGCTGGTCGTTATTTGGAAGGTGAAATAATAAGGCTTTAATAATTTTATATTAAATCTTGTTAACAAAAAAATAATAAGTTTATATTTAAAGATATTGACAAGCATTGTGTATAAATGTTATAATGGAAGGGACACTAAAAAGTGTTGAATTATTTAAGCAAATATGTGAAATCACTAACCGCATATGTGATTTAAAATTTTAATTCTTTAAATTTTTAATGCGGAGAAAAGAGGAATACTATGGCAAAATATGAATGTGTATGTGGATATGTTTATGAAGAGGAAGTAGGAGATTT
>JAAYSW010000056.1 GCA_012523875.1 Clostridiales bacterium | reverse complement strand
CTTTTGAAACTGATGGTTTAGGCTTTTCCTCTGCCTTTGGTTGTGGAATTGCAAATTGCTCCAAATCATCATCAAGTATTACTTTTGAAACTGATGGTTTAGGCTTTTCCTCTACCTTTGGTTGTGGAATTGCAAATTGCTCCAACTCATCATCAAGTATTACTTTTGAAACTGATGGTTTAGGCTTTTCCTCTACCTTTGGTTGTGGAATTGCAAATTGTTCCAACTCATCATCAAGTATTACTTTTGAAACTGATGGTTTAGGCTTTTTTTCAATCTTCTTCTCTGGTTCTTCCTCAACCTTTGGTACTGATATTGCAAATTGCGAAAGAAAATCATCATTTGCAACAAGATTTGGCTTATCTGCAATACCTACAGGGGATTCCCTGCTCACAGGTTCCGCAACTTTTTTAGCAACCACCTCATTAGTCTTTGGTTGATTATATGTATTTTGTGGTATCTGTTTTGAAATTTTTTCATTAGCTTTCGGCTCATTATCAAAAGCCTTAGGCTGTATCATTTCGTTATCGCCTAATACCCTAGATTTAACTTTATCTATAATCCCAACTGTTTTTTTCTCAGGTTCTTCTTCAATTGGTGCCAGCCCTTGAGCTACACGCTTGCTTTCCTCCTTTAGTTGCCTAGATAGTTGTTTTTGGCTTTCTTTAATAATTCTTTTCGCCAAAGACATCTTACATTTTTCACAAGTAATTTCCTTGAGGTCATCCATTGTTTTACCTTTTACATACTTTGATATATTGTCAGCTCTTGTTAAATTTATTCCACAGCCAGTTCTCTTACCATTGATAGTGCCATGCACATCTTTTCCATTGACTGAGTTAATTAGAGTAACTTGCATTCTAATCCCCCTAACGATATAATTACTTATTAAAATTATACATCATCCAGGCATAAAAAGCAATAGTTTTTTATATTTTAACCAAAGCATGGTACTATTTTATAAAAAATAATGTTTATTTTCGCCATAATCCATAATTTAAAATAAATAATTATTTATAATAAATAATAAAAAATTTATTATATGTTTAGTTACCATTATACTTCTGTTTTTTTAATACTTCAACAACTATTTGTAAATAATAATTTTTAATGCTTTTATTCCTTGCTTTATTATGTTATAATATTAGTTATGTAAATATTCCAAAATTATATTAGGAGGTCTTAATATGCCACATATTTCAATTAAAATGCTAAAAGGAAGAACTGATGAACAAAAAAATCTAGCAGTTAAAAAACTCACAGATGCCTTATGTGATGCTCTGGGTTGTAGTGAAAGCCATGTTTCAGTTTCTGTTGAGGATTATACTGCACAGCAGTGGCAGAATGTTTTTGATGAGGAGATTGCTAATAATCCAGCTATTATAAAGAAACCAGGATATGACCCGAAGGATTTGCTATAAATGGAAATTATTCTTGCTTCAGCATCACCAAGACGGCAGGAATTATTAAAGATTATTTGTAATGATTTTAAGACTATTCCTGCTAATATAGATGAAAATATACCAAATGATATCCCATCTGAAACAGTCGCTGAATACCTTGCAATAAAAAAAGCAGAACATATCTCTAATATTTATCCTAATGATATTACTATCGGCTGTGATACTACTGTTATAATTGAAAATAAAATTTTAGGAAAGCCATTTGATGAAGACGATTGCAGAAATATGCTTAAAACTTTATCAGGAAAAACCCACAAAGTAATTACTGGAGTTTCAGTCTGTTTTGGTAAAGAAGATTCCTTTTCATTTTCTAAGACAACCCTTGTTAAATTCTATGAGCTATCTGATTTAGAAATTACAAATTATATCCTTACAAAGGAACCATTCGATAAAGCTGGTGGCTATGGAATCCAAGGTTTTGGTGCTTTACTTGTTAAAAAAATTAATGGCGATTATTTTAATGTAGTCGGCTTACCAATTGCTAAGCTTAAAAGAGTTTTAGATAAAAAAATAAATCATTAAGATTTCTAAAAATATTCAATAAGAATTCTCTTTAGTAAATTTAAGTATATAACAATTAAATTATTAACTTTTCGCCCCCATTAGCATATCATATTCTAAGGAGGCGATTTTTTGTTTATACATATTGTAAGGTTTGGCGAAACATTATACGATATTGCATCTATGTATAATGTTTCCGTTGAACGTTTAATTTCTGATAATGGAATTCTTGAACCAGATAATTTAGTAACTGGTCAGGCAATAGTTGTGCTGATTCCTGAAACCATACATACTGTTACGAGTGGCGAGACACTTCAAAGTATCGCCTCACAATACGGGGTCACTGAAATAGAATTATTGCAAAATAACCCTTTTTTAACAAGTCAACCATTGCTATTTGCTGGGCAAGAACTTGTAATTTCTTTTGCAGATGAAAAGCTAAGAACTGTGCTTGTAAATTCTTATGCATACCCTAATATCGACGAATTGGTTCTTGAATATGCTCTTCCCTTTTTAACTCAATTAACTATATTTGGGTATGGATTTAGGAGAAATGGAGAGTTGGTAACTATTAATGATGAAGAAATGATTTCAAAGGCGTATTCATTTAATGTTGCTCCGATTATGCTCCTCTCTACAGTTGATGAAATTGGACATTTTAATAGCGAAACTGTAAAATATATCTTTTCTGACCAAGAGATACAGGATAATTTAATTGAAAATGTCCTTGCGACCATGAAAGAAAAAGGTTATTTAGGTTTGGATATTGATTTTGAATTTATTGAACCTGAATCGAAACAGCAATATATAGATTTTATTGTAAATATAACTAATCGCCTCCATGCTGAAGGCTTTACAGTTAACGTTGACCTTGCACCAAAGACATCTGCTGAACAAGTAGGACTTTTATACGAGGCTCACGACTATGAGGCAATAGGTAATATTGTCGATACTGTTTTGGTTATGACTTATGAATGGGGATATACGTATCCACAACCAAGATACAGGTAAGGAAGGATTTTAAAATTTTGGATGTATGGTCAACTCAAAGTTATCGTTATGTAACTGTCCACGTCTGTTAGGCACGTGCTTGACGTAGTCCATACGTTCTATCACATGTCGCAGGAGCATATTTTTTTGTTTCGCTTTATCTATGTTACCGTATCCACCCAGAACGCTTTTGAGTAACGGTGTGATTAATACATTAGATTTATCAGTGGCTACCTCTAGTTTTAAATCGTTTAAACTTTGCTGTAGCTCATTTTTCTGCTCGGTTAGAGTTTTATGCCGTTTTGTAAATATGTCTATATCATACACCCCCAGCTCTAGCAAATCATGTGTCTTATTGATTTGTTTATCTATTTTGTCGAGCCTACCATTAATATCTTTTATGGCCTGCTGTTTAATTTTGACATTGGCTTTGGTTGCTTTGTCATCTATGCTCACCTCGTATCTAATTAACCACGATTGGAGTATCTCTAGTACCCTTTCCTCAATCAAAAACATAGGGGCTGAAACATTGTCGCAATAGCGGTTAGAACATTTAAACGTGTCATATTTGTTACGTTTATTCGCCCCTAGCCTCGTCATTGCACCCCCACATATTTTGCAATAAATGAGTCCCACGAATGGGTTTTTAAGCATCAAATCCTTTTTTACTGGTTGACTGCGATTGAGCTCCAATATTTTTTGCACATTGGTGAAGTCCTCAATAGTCACGATAGCAG
>JAAYSW010000055.1 GCA_012523875.1 Clostridiales bacterium | reverse complement strand
TAAATCGGATTCAATTAGTATTTGATAATCAATTCCATCAATATCTATGTATGTATGATGGTGCCCTATCAAATAGCATACCCTTTCAATCAGATTTTCATCATAGCCAAGTTCGGTAAGTAACTTTTTTGCCACCGCTGGTCCCATTATTTCCTGATACTTTTCTGAACAAGTATTATATTTTTGCTCACAAACCTTTATTCCAATGTCATGTGTTAATGCTGCAATCTCGATAATATCATGCATTTTGCTATCAATGTTTTCTTGTTCCATGATTAATTTCGCATATGAATGTACCTTTAAAAAATGGTTAATTCTTTTAGCATCACCTGAAAAGTATGTTATCATTTCATCCATTAATTTTGTGACATGGTTCATATTAATTCCCTTTCCTCAAAAAACTATTTAACATCTATACTAAATAAAATTTATTTTATTTACCTAGATGTATTTTTAAAATGTATTTATAAAAGAAGAAAATAAACCAATTTATTCAAAAAAATTATACTTTATTAATAAATTGTTTATAATTCATTAATATTATATTTCATTTAAGGAATTATGTCAAGTGTTCCACAGACTTTTAAAAATTTTAACTGCTTTAGTATAATAGATTTGTAACACAACCTTGAAAAATGTTTAATAATAAAAGTGTGTGATATTGAGACTTAAAACATAGTATTGTGCCAGTTTCAGAATTGTAATACTCATCACAAAAACGGAATGCATTGGTATTTATTCCATTATACCATTTTCTCTACAGGTTTTGCGAGAAAACGCCACTTAAGAATATCCTAAGCAGCTAAAAATTCTACATTATAAGAAGTCAAACTCATCTAGACGGATTGAGTAATTCATGGTATTCTTCTGCAAGTTCACCATAATTCGTAATTTCAAAATAGTATTTGTTTTCAATTATTACATAAGGGGACATAAATTGAGCAGAAAATTCTAAATCATTCTCTAACTCTATAGTCAAGTTTGCCGAAACCCCACTTAATAGTTTTGATTTGATTGGAGTAGCATCTATTGATAGGATAAACTGTATATATTTATCAAATTGATTACTTTTAATTTGATTTTCCACAGCACCGCTTGGCGTATAATTGATAATTTGTATATCCCTTACACTAGAGCTCGACAGGCAAGCAACGTGATTCTCCCACATGCTTTGATCTTGACTATATCTTTTCTGCATTAAAATCACTCCTATAACTATCAAAATAATGAATAAAAAAGCAAGATTTACAACTAACCTTAATATTTTTCTATTATTTATACCTTGGCGCATAAACTGATTCTTCCCACCTTCCACTATCAATACCTGTTGAACCTCCATGCTATGCTTTTTATGGCTGTTAACTGCGAAACTAATGTATAGTAAAATAAATTTAGCAGATATATCTGCAAAGCATAGGTAATGATGCATAATTAATAAATTCAAATATCTTTCGTATTTATTATTGCTTACAAACATTACAAAATATCTTTACATTTGTTGAAGCAGGATTCCTCATATTGCTATGAAGGATTACGGAACTTTTGCATTTGTATCACTGATATTTATAGGGTGAATAATAGTAAGTTTATTTATATTTGGTTGAATTAAATAAATAATCTCAGGCTTGCAAATAATTTTAAGGAGATATAATTAGATTGTTCGGTAAGAAAGTGTCCAAGTAAGTGTTGACATACCAGTCTCAATCCTTAACTATTGTACTATTGATTTTTTGTCAATATACCCTTATCCATTTCACACACCGTATCGCATAGAACGGAGATATCCTCAGCTGAATGTGATGCTATCAAAATAGTTTTTCCTTGTTCACGAAAGCACTTAAGATACTCACGCATATCCTTTACACCATCCTTATCAAGCCCATTCATTGGTTCATCAAGTATGAGGATGGTTGGGTCTTCCATTATAGCCTGTGCAAGCCCCAACCTTTGACGCATACCGAGCGAATATTTTCTCACATGACGTTTTAAGCTTGGATCAAGTCCCACCTGTTTCATGCTTTTTTTAATACTTTCATCATCTATTTTTTTATTCAAATCTGCAAGTAATTTTAGATTTTTATAGCCACTATAATATGGAACAAACCCAGGAGTTTCAATAATTATACCAACAGAACTTGGGAAATCACAATCCTTTCCTATATGTTTGCCATCAACAAAAACCTCACCGCTTGTAGGCTTAACAAAACCACAAATACACTTCATAAGCATAGTTTTTCCACTACCATTTCTTCCAATAAGACCATGAATTTTTCCTTTCTCAAATGAAACATTTATATCTTTTAGGATAGTATCTTTTTTAATTTGTAGCGATAAATTATTAATCCTGATCATCAACATTTCCCTCCAAATAAAACTGTTTATTTTTTATACTCCGCTGTCCAAGTACATACACAATTACATTTACAACAACTAAATAAACGAATGAAATCCATAATGGGTATTCAGTTTCTCTAAATAACTTATTGTAGTGCCAACCAATTGTTGAGTTTGCCAAGGGGAAAATCCATCTTAAATTACTCGATGATGCCCATAACGCAAGCCCGATACCAAGCACACCAACGCTTGAACAAATTCCAACAATTCTATTATATCTAATAGTAAGATAAACTTGTAATTGACCATGAAAAAGCAGTTGCAAAACCATCAAAATGATACTGTATACAAGTGCGGAATACGGTCTGAAATTGTTAATAATCGAGAGGTCTATAGTTGCGAGTGGATATTTATTTTTTAAATCTAAATTAGCACTGAGTTGTAAGTTATTTGTAACATTACTCCACCCATTAAGTATAAAAGATATCCCTGCTGTGAAAACTACTGAGAAAATAAATAGAATTACCATGTATGTAATAATCACCATTAAAAGAAAGATTATCTGATTAGTATACCACCTTTTTCGCCCCGTACGTATTAAGATAAATCCAGCATTATTGTTTATTTCCGGGAAATCAATGATAGTAATTAGCAATGCAATAATGAAAATTGGCATACAGTAACCATTGCCGAGAAATGTAAGATATGGCTCAAAAAGACCCAATGGCTCATTAAAAAGAGTGGAACATTCGATTAGTGGCATTATGGTATACATATAAAGGAACATCAGTGATACTGCCGTCATAATCTGCTTATCGCTCAAAAGCCATGCGATATAATTAGATTTTACAAGTCCTTTATTCATCGTTTCAGCCTCCAATCCAGCAACTTCATATATAATACATAAAGCCCTGCAATTACTAGTAGTTCCGCAAGTAAGAGCCACCCAAAGGACATATTAAAGGCTTGCCGAAAGGTATAAGCGGAGCCCGCAACCATTGCCGTTGGTGAAACATAATACATCCGTGCATCAAGAGCTTTCACCGATAATGAATTAGAAATATTAATCAAAAGGTAGAAGCAAATTAGCGGTATTCCAACTGCTTTATATCGATTTTTTGTTGCCAAGAATATACAAAGACAAATTGCAGAGGTTAGAAAAGAAAATAAAAAAAGTATGCCCAGCTTTGAAAAAATATTTCCCAAGAACTCTAAGCTCGTTAAAGGTGAATTGATAATTTCCTCTGGTAATCCATCATGAGGAGGAATCACAAGAGGCGTATAATATGGAAAGAATGGGATGACGGCAAGAGTGTAGAGCAGATAACCAAGCGTAACACCCATCGCTCCTACGCCACATATATTAAAAAAATTTCGTATCCTATAACTGCGTTTAGATCCTCGGATATACTCTAACCTCCAAAAACCCTGCATTGTATCACCAAAACTAAAAAGTCCCGTGATTGACACTTTTAATGGCAGGAAAACGGTAAACCAAATTCCATTAGCCCCGTTATTCATGACACGAATCATATCAAAATTATTCTCCATGTAAAATGCCTTGTCATACTTGAACATAAATTCAATCATACTCATATTAGGCATATCATGCATTTCTAAATATACTGGAGATACGAAGCAGATTGCTGCTGTTATTATAATTGCAAAAGCTATTCGTTGTATAGGTATCCTTTTCATTTTATTTTCAATGCCTCCATTTCCATCTTATTTCCGATGTCAATACTCAATTTTTCTTATAAGCATTTCTCCAGTAACAGCATCAACGTAATATATTTCTCCCGGTATCATCCAAGGCATACAATCCG
>JAAYSW010000054.1 GCA_012523875.1 Clostridiales bacterium | reverse complement strand
TCCTTCTCAAGTGAGCCAGAATTCACACCAATCCTTATAGGTACGCCATTACTTGCACAGGCATTAGCTACTTGTTTTACCCTATCCATATCGCCTATATTTCCTGGATTAATTCTTATTTTATCTATGCCAGCACTTACCGCCTCTAATGCTAATCTATAATCAAAATGTATATCTGCAACTAGAGGAATACTAACTTGAGATTTTATTGCTCTTATAAGCTTAATTGCATCCACATCAGGAATTGCAACCCGAACTATATCACAACCAGCCGATTCTAATTCCAATGCTTGTTTAACATTTCCATCAATATCGTCCGAACGGTTGCTGAGCATTGATTGAATATAGATTTTCTTTCCATCAAGCTTCAAGCCTCCAACCCTTACAGTATTAAGTTCTCTCATAATTAATTCCTCACCTAATAATTTTAAATATATCGTTGAATGTTAAAATAAGCATTAAAATCATTGCAATTGCTAGTCCAACGAAATGCACCATGCCTTCCCTCTCAGGATCAATTGGCTTACCACGCACTGCTTCTATAAACAAGAAAAATAGACGTCCACCATCTAACGCTGGTAGTGGGAGTAAATTAAATACACCTAAATTTATTGTAATAAATACAGCAATATCCATTAACATCAGTAAGTTTTCTTTTATTTGCTTGCTCGAATCAATCGAGCCACCTATCGCACTTACAATTCCAACTGGACCTGATACGTCCTTCATCCCATATTTACCTGAAACCAAATCAATTAATGAGCTCCATATCACTTGGCCAAATGTTACAGTTTTTCTAAGTGAATAGTTTAATACTGTCCCCAAACTCTTTTCTTGGTAACCAGTATAGAAATCTAAAATGCTTTCAGCCTTTTGCAATTCTGTGTTCACATCTTCCCTATCTTCGAAAAACCTTGCGTACACATAATCGTCAACATCTGAATCATAATAGTATGCATTTTCTAATCCAGTTATATCATTAAGTTTTGTGTGTTCCTCTGTGCTTTCATCATAGCTATAATACGGTGAGAATTTATTAGCATCGGTCTTATCTATATTTCTAACATATAAGTAACTATAGATTCTTACATCATCAAGAATAACCTTTTTGCCATCCCTTTTTATCTCTAAGTTAAAAATATCATCTTTAGTTGTTGATATTTTATATCCTACATCCATTTCAGTAAAAACCTTCATACCATTTATTTTCGTTATTTCATCATCTATTTGTAGACCACCCTTTACACTTGATGCATTCCTATCGAATTTTTTAATAACTGTTGTAGGTATTCTATCATTGTTTATTGATGTAGAAATAATGATTAGTACAAATCCTAATATAAGATTCATTATTGCCCCAGCTGCTATTACTGCCATTCTATTTATTACTGGCTTATTATTAAATGCACGCTTATTATCACTGTTTTTATCTTCGCCTTCCATTTCGCAAAAACCACCAAATGGCAATAATCTTAATGAGTATTCTGTTTCGCCCTTCTTAAATTTGAATATAGCTGGCCCCATGCCTATTGCAAACTTATTGACTTTAATATCACTAAGTTTTGCTACTATATAATGTCCAAATTCGTGAACGGCAATAATAACTCCAAATACTAGTATTGCTATTAAAATTTTAATCATATTTACTTTTCCTCCAATATGGCTTGAAGAAACTCCTTCCCACTATGTCTTGTTATAATTTTATATTAACGATTCTGCGTATTCCCTTGCCCCTGTATCAAATTTAATAACATCATCATATGTGTTAATTTCATTGAATGAGAAGTGATTTAGTGCATCTGTTATCAGTTCTCCTATTTGTAAAAAAGATATCTTTTTTTTAATGAAACTTTCAACCGCAACCTCATTCACTGCATTAATAATGCAAGGATATGCACCGCCAAGTTCAATCGCCTTTATGCTTGCTCTAAGGCATTCAAACGTTTCATAATCGGGTTTCTCAAATGTAAGTGTTCCATAATCGGTTAATGATAATTTTTCCGTCGGACATTTAGTTCGCTTAGGATAAAGCAGTGCATACTGTATAGGAATTTTCATATCGGGAACTCCCATCTGTGCAATTACTGAATAATCCTTATATTCAACTGCTGAATGAACAACACTTTGTCTATGAACTACTACTTCTATCTGGTTAGGAGATAGATCAAATAGCCATTTTGCCTCTATAAATTCCAAGCCTTTATTCATAAGCGTTGATGAATCTATCGTCACTTTTTTTCCCATACTCCAATTAGGATGGTTCAATGCTTGTTCTAGTGTAACATTCTGGAGCTGATTTTTAGTCATATTAAAGAATGGACCGCCCGATGCAGTAAGAATAACCTTATTTATTTCATTATTATCATTCCCTTGCAATGCTTGAAATATTGCAGAATGTTCACTATCAACCGGTAAAATATTCACATTTCTTTTCTTAGCTAATTCCATAACAAGCTTTCCACCTGCAACAAGTGTTTCCTTATTAGCAAGTGCAACTGTATTTCCTGCTTCAACTGCAGTTAATGTCGGCAAAAGACCAACCATACCAACCACCGAATTAAGCAAGATATCGGTATCACTAAATCTTGCTATCTCACATAAGCCCTCCATTCCTGTTAATATTCTTATATTAACATCTGAAAGCCTAATTTTTAATTCCTTATATAAATCATCGTTATATATACAAATAAGTTTCGGATTAAATTCCCTTGTTTGTTCTTCTAAAAGCTTAATATTACTATGTGCAGCAAGTGCCGTTACTGATAATTTATGCAATCTTATCACTTCTAATGCCTGTTTTCCAATAGAACCTGTTGAGCCTAGAATAGATACTCGTTTCATTTTATCACCAACCCCCACCTAATATAAAATATCTACTATTGAATTGTATTTGTTTTAGTAAAAAGGGGGCTAAAACATATAAATATATTTAGCCCCAATTATTAATTTTTTACTTTAAAATATCAAAGACTGTTAAGAAAGCATAGAAAAATGGTACAACGAATAATACACTATCAAAGCGATCGAGTAATCCACCATGCCCCGGCATAATATGACCATAATCTTTTATTTTACATTGTCTTTTTATAAGGGATGCAACCAAATCACCAGCTGTTCCAACCAATGCAGAAACTGCCCCTAAAATAAATAATATAAAATAGTATCCCTTAACTGCTATATCCGTATCTGTTTTATTAAACATTCCTATATAAATTAAGCTAAACACCACAAATAATATACCATTTGTAAGAACTCCACCAATAAGCCCTTCAATTGTTTTTTTAGGACTAATTTCAGGACAAAGTTTATGCTTACCTAAAAAAGTACCTGTAAAATATGCACCCGAATCTGCAAGCCAACCACCACATAACGCAAGAACTACATAGGCAAGCCCATGGTCATCACTCATATACTTCAGTCTTACCAAACAACTCATTGAATAAGAAATCAAAAGCATTGCAGAGATTGTGAAAAAGGCAGTCCCTAATTTGATTTTTTTATGATTTATAATATAATCTAAAAATATCGAGAATACGCAAATAGTTGCTAACAATACTTGATATCTTTTTAAGTCAGGTAATGATAAAACTGGCATTAGCGAAGCACATAAAAACGATGTAGCAACGGATATTTTATTGTCCTTACATCCTACTGCTGAAAATAATTCATATAATATACCTATGGATATGGCAGACACCGCCAGATTAAATACTATAGTATCCGACAATAAAAGAATTACTATAGCAAATAATATTGCTACTGCTGATGAAATTATTCTTATAGCCAAATATTAAACACCTCCGAATCGTCTGCCCCTTTTAGAATAGTCAAGGATTGCTTTATCAAGTTCTTTTGGACTAAAATCCGGCCATAGAACATTTGTATAATAGAATTCTGCATACGCAGATTGCCATATTAGAAAATTAGATAATCGCATTTCTCCACTTGGTCGTATTAATAAATCAACATCTGGAATTCCACTTGTATCAAGATGTTTACCAAAAAAATCCTCATTAATCGAAGATATATCTAGCTGATTATTCTTATATTGTATAGCTACATTCCTTACAGCACGAATAATTTCATCCCTACCCCCGTAATTCACAGCAATTAATAATGTCATCGTTGTAAAATCCTTTGAATCTTCCTCTAGTTTAAGCATTTTTTTTCTTAGTACATCATCAAAAACTGATTTATCACCTAAAAAAATAACCTTAACATCCTTATCAATATGTTCTCTAACATCATCTATATATTTTCTGAATAAATCAATTATTGCCTCTATCTCGTCCTTTGGTCTTTTCCAGTTTTCTGTAGAAAAGGCATAGAACGAAATATACTTTATGCCAATTTCCTTGCAATAATCAACAATCTTTTCAAAGGTTTTAGCACCCTCCCTATGACCAAACTTCCTAGGGAGGCCTCTTTTTTTTGCCCATCTACCATTACCATCCATTATAAACCCTATATGAACGGGCATTTGGCTAGGAAGCATATCTTTCACCGTTATATTATAAGCCATAATCAATCCTCCAAAAAAGTGGTCTGCATCCTTTATGGCTATATTGACATTACTTCCTTCTCTTTATCAGCAACTAATTTATCAATAGAATTGCAATATTTATCAGTAAGGTTTTGTACATCCTTTTCCCCCACTTTTAATTCATCTTCACTAATCTCAGATTGCTTTTCCATCGCCTTTAGCTTTTCGATTGCTTCTCGCCTAGACGCACGTACCGCTACCTTCGTATCCTCGCCATATTTCTTAATAGATTTACAAAGTTCCTTACGCCTATCTTCTGTTAATTGTGGAAAAACAAGCCTAATAGCTTTGCCATCATTAGATGGAGTTATTCCAATATCAGATGCTAAAATTGCTTTTTCTATCAATTTGATACTCGAAGCGTCCCAAGGTTGGATTACAAGAATTCTAGATTCCGATATAGAAATCGCTGCCATTTGATTAATTGGTGTTGGCGTTCCATAATAATCAACAGATACCTTATCAAGCACCGCTGGGTTAGCTCTTCCAGCCCTTATTGTTGTAAATTCATGATTTAGTTTCTCAACTGATTTAATCATATTTGATTCAGCAAATTTAATTTTCTCTTTCATCCTATTTATCCTCCGTTACAATTGTTCCTATATTCTTTCCTACCATTGCATCATATATATTATCAGGTCTAGACAAATCAAAAACCAGTAAGGGTGTGTTATTATCACGGCACATTGATGCAGCTGTACCATCTATAACCATCAACCCTTTATTAAGTATTTCACCAAATGTTAGATGCTCATATTTAATTGCATCACTATATATTTTAGGGTCCTTATCATAAACTCCATCAACCATAGTTGCTTTTAACAGGATATCTGCCTCAATTTCTGCCGCTCTTAGTGCTGCCGCAGTATCGGTGGAGAAAAATGAATTTCCCGTTCCACATGCAATTATAACTATTCTTCCCTTTTCCAAATGCCTAACTGCTTTATTGCGAATATATGGCTCTGCTACCTGTTGCATAGTAATTGCAGTTTGTACTCTAACATCAAGATCCAAGGATTCCAATACATCCCCAACTGCTAGTGCATTAATTGCAGTTGCAAGCATGCCCATATGATCAGCTCTTGTTCTATCCATTCCACCACTTGAGCGTCCACGCCAAATATTTCCTCCACCCACAACAATAGCTATTTCCACACCTTCATCGGCACCTTTTTTAATACTTTTACATATTTCAGTTATAACAGTGTAATCCAGCCCAAATTTATTATCTCCCGCTAGTGCTTCTCCACTTAGCTTTAAAAGTACACGCTTATACTTTGGTTCCATTATCAAACACCTCACACTTTTTACTTATTCTATTCTACACTAAAAAATCAAAAATGTAAAGCATTTGTTGTAAAAAAAGAGCAGAGGCCAAAATTGCACTGCAAACGATAAAATAACTATAGAAAAAGTTTCCATTGTAGAATTAATTACAGTAGCTGGTTTTATTAATGGTTGAAAAAATTTTATTATAAACTCTATAATAAATATATTTAATCAAAAACGCAGTCCACCCCATAAGAATCAAGGAGTAAACTACGTAATTGATAGATATTCTGTGATGTTTTTAGAAGAGTAGTTCAGTTACCCTACTATTTATTTTAATTGTAATCTACAAGATTTATTTTTTTATCATGCTTGCAATTTCTTCAGCAAAGTTTTCTTCTTTCTTTTCAATTCCTTCGCCTCGTTCATAGCGTAAATAAGCAGCAATTTTAATTGAACCACCAAGTTTCTTTGCAATATCCTCAACATATTTTTCAACTGTTAATTTGCTATCCTTGACAAATTCCTGTTCAAGCAGACAATTTTCAGAGTAATACTTTCCAACCTTACCATCAATAATCTTCGCTATTACCTGCTCAGGCTTATTTGCCATCTTAGGGTCTTCAGACATTTGAGTCTTCATAATTGATTTTTCAGTTTCAATTACTGAATCAGGTACATCTTCTCTATTTAGATAAGCAGGATTTAATGCTGCAATCTGTAATGCACAATCCTTACCGCAAGTTAGTAGTTCTTCATTTGTTGGGTCTATATCAGATTCAAGCTTAACTAAAACACCAATCCTTCCCTCACCATGGATGTAAGGGATGAGTATTCCTTCTAAACGCTCAAAACGTCTAATCTGAAGATTTTCACGAATCTTTAAGAAAAGTGATTGCAAAGCTTCTTCAACATTTTCAGTTGAACCATCTAATTTTGTTTTTAGCAATGCATCCATATCAGCTGGGTTTTCATTAATTATTGTTGTTGCAACATTTTCTACAAAGCTTTTAAATTCTGGAGTTTTTGCAACGAAATCTGTTTCACAATTTACTTCAACAATTGCACCAGCATTTTTTTCATTATCAACTACTGATATAACTAAACCTTCAGCCGCTATTCTTCCTGATTTTTTTGCTTGCGTTGCTAATCCTTTTTCCCTAAGAATTAGAATCGCCTTTTCCATATCACCATCGGCTTCCACAAGTGCGTTTTTACAATCCATCATACCAACACCTGTGCTTTTACGAAGTTCATTAACATCTTTAGCCGTATATTTAGCCATATTATATTTCCTCCATCACATTTTAAATACTTATAAATTTATTATTTGAAATGCCCGAATATAGCTTTATCATATTCGGGCAAGTTATTCTATTCACTAGCTTCTTCAACAGATTCTTCTACATTTTCCTCTGTTTCTTCGGCTTGATCCTCACCTTGTCTACCTTCAATAATTGCATTAGCAATAGTTCCAGAAATAAGTTTAACAGCCCTTATTGCATCATCATTACCAGGTATTATATAATCAACCTCATCGGGATCACAGTTCGTATCTACGATTGCTACAATCGGAATATTTAGTTTCTTAGCTTCTGCAACTGCAATCTTTTCTTTCCTTGGGTCCACAATAAATAATGCACCAGGTAACTTTTTCATTTCTTTGATTCCGCCCAAAAACTTTTCAAGCTTTTCTATTTCTAGATTTAACTTTACCACTTCTTTCTTAGGTAGCAAATCAAAAGTTCCATCAGATTCCATAACTCTCAGTTGAGCCAAGCGGTCAATTCTTCTTCTTATAGTCTTGAAGTTTGTCATCATGCCACCAAGCCAACGTGCATTGACATAATAAGCACCTGCTCTTTGAGCCTCTTCCTTTATCGAGTCACCAGCTTGTTTTTTTGTACCCACAAATAGAACTGATTCACCCTGTGCAGTAATGTCACGTATGAACATATAAGCTTCCTCAAGCTTCTTCACCGTTTTCTGCAAATCAATAATGTAAATGCCATTTCTTTCTGTAAAAATATAAGGTGCCATTTTTGGATTCCATCTTCTTGTTTGATGTCCAAAGTGAACACCCGCTTCAAGAAGTTGTTTCATTGATACTACTCCCATGAGTTTTCCTCCTAAAATTTGGTTTATTAATCCTCCGCCCTGTTTAGCTTGCAACCAACCTCTTCCAAGGAACCTAATTGCAAAAACATAAGCGTGTGAACTGCTTTAACATTATAACACATTTTTATTCCTTTTTCAAGAAGCATTTCTATGTTTACTTATACAAATTTTCAAAGCTGAATGACTTGGATTTTGTTGATTTTGTATGTGAT
>JAAYSW010000053.1 GCA_012523875.1 Clostridiales bacterium | reverse complement strand
TATCATCTTTTCCATCACTTCAAGAAATATTTCTTTTTTAGTTCTATTGTTTTTTCTGTTCTCCTCCATTCCGTAAAATGTTATTTGTCCACGCATTTTTACATTTCCTTTATCCCGTTATACCACTTTTATTCCCTTTTTTCAAGCAGTTTTGTAGGGTTGCCATAAATCTTTGACTTCAATTATATGCATTAGCTCTCCTCCACAGTATAAAAGTTTGCTCGCTTTAATGTAAAAATATCAATTACAATAAGTGCAATAATCAAAAAAACAAAATAAACATATGAGTATGAAATTGTTTTTATTGGTTCTCGCCTAATTTCAGTGTAATGAAGCCAAATTATTGTGTTTGCCATTGGGAAAATCCACATTAACGAAGTTTTTATTGAACAAGTAGCTACCCCAAAAGTTATTAATATAATCGATGTAAAAAGTCCAGCCATTCTCAAATACAGAATTTTAAACATGAATAAAATAAGTATCAGCAGAAAAAGATACATAAAAATAAGAACGAATGTATGCAGAAGTGTAGGGATAATATCTATCTGGTTATATAGATTTGACGGCAAAAGTAGAGATGCAAAGTTTCCAGCCTCTTCAGGGAAAAAAGCATCATATTGCCTCACAACCTTGCTCCAATTTTCTCCAACATAGCAGTATTTTGCAGTAAAAAGCATACAAAATCCAAACACGGCAATTAAATATGTAAAAATGCTCATTATTGCAAATAGTAATTGTCCGAAAAACCAGTTAACCTTTCCAGTTCGTCTAATAAAGAAAAGTGTGTTTCCTCCAATAATCGGGAAATCACTCATTAGAGTTAAATACACTGCTGGCAGAATCATTATAAGCATACCAGAATTCCCAACTGCTATAAAAGGTTCAAGAATATTAATTGGCTCATTCATCCTTATAGCACGTTCTAAAAGGGGTTCAATTGCAAGCGTTTTTATAAAAATCATCATCACAGCAACAATGATAATCCTTGGATTAAACAACCATTTTATATATTCTACTCTTGCTGTTATCCATATGGTACGAAGGCTAATTTTAGTCCCCACAATCAAGCCTCCTATTCATTACAATATTATATGAAAAAAAAGCTAAGCTTAATAAAATAACATTCAACAGAATTATTCTAAATATGTATTCATTTTGATTAAAAATTGAATTCATAGCATCAGGATTAATTATTGTTGCTATGTCCGCTAGTATTTCCTTTGGGTTTTCAATGTTATCAAATGCTTGGGAGTATAATTTTACAACGATTTGATTAAGCATATATTTCAGAAAAAACGGTATACATAGGACGAGGTATTTATTACGCATAATTGAAGCAAGTAGAAATGCTAGTATAGCTGAAAATGCACCATATAAAAACATCTCTATTAATTGTGCGATAACTAAAATAGGCATACCGACTTTTGAATATGCACTTGAAAGCCCTTCACTTTGAAATTTAAGCATTTCCATAAAATCCGTTTGCATTCCCAATGAGTATTCGCTTAACGATGGGAACATAAAATAAATTGCTATACCAAACAAGGCATACCCTACCATAACAGCTAAACCACCCGATATAAAGGCAGTTATAAAATTACCAGAATTATAGGATAACTTATTAACACGAAAAGCAGAATAGCGAATTGATTTGCTTTCACGCTGGTCACAAAACAATGGAATAAATGAAAAAGCAGCTATAATTGGAATGAACATTGAAAGCCAACTATTTCCGCCCTTTTCAAAAGCAATATAAGCTGAAAAGTTAGTAGTATTAAGTAATTCTGATTTGTTATAATTCATAAAAACATTAATTATTGATTCATCAGCATTTTTTTCGAAATTATGATTCAATACTGCAGTAAAGCTAACTAAGAAAGTGATTATTATACAGCCATAAAAGCCTAGACTTGTAACTACCTTTTTCATTTCGGTTTGTATCACATAAACTGTCTGCATATTAGCTCCTTAATTAGTCGTATAAATAAAGTACCAACACCTGCCATCAACAGCATCAACATAAATATGGTAGTACCTGCCGTCATTCGGATTGTATGTTTTTAGTAGCCATGTTGGGCTTGCTGTTCTACTTGTATCCGTTCTATCTATATTATCGTCATTATATGAGGAAGTATATACAAATTCTATATCCAAAACGTTAAATATAGCAGATTTTGAAGTATATTCACTTGCTATGTTTACAGCATTTTCAAGGGAAATAATTTCTGTTATTTCCTCACCTATATATTCTATATTATTTGTTTGTCCTCCACATGCATAGAAATCCATATCATCACTTCTAACCATGAAGCATAATGCATGATTCCTATCATACTCTTTTTTATCTGACGAATTAAGAAGAATTCCTATTGGACCATTTATCCTTGAATACTCAAAAGGTATTTGATTGATAGAATCTCTTACAATCATATGATATGCATAGACTTCTTCATTGATTTTGTAGACCTCTACTAAAGGAATGTCGACTTTAATTTCAGGGTTTTTATTATAAGTTACTTTATTATTAAAATAATCTTTTGCAAAATCGACAGCGTCAACTACTTTCATCTCGCCATCTAAAAGTGGATAGCTTTCATCTTTTAATTCGTCTGTGGAGTAGGTTGCTATCAATTCATTATAATGCTCTATATAATATGGTCCTGCTAGCTTATTAGGTTTACCATTCAATTCAACAGCTTCACCCTTATTTACTGCATGCATGGAACCCTGGCTTTTAATCACCATGTAAATCTCTTGTGTTTCTATAAAGATACAATCATATTTAAAATCATCCACAAACACTATTTCTTCAACATCACGAACAAGAGGAAAGTTAAATGGATATTCTTCTACATCGCTATCTTCAATACCATCATCATGCTCCACTATGAGACGATCATCCATAGGAATTATTCTAAGCATACCATCTAAATCATCTGATGTATAACGACCAGCAAATGCAATCGGGAAATATTCCTCAAAAATTTCACACGCCTCTTTGACGGTAAGAGTCTTATGCGTTAGTCCTAGTTTATGTATTTCACTAATTTCGGGGAAATCTATCTCAAAATCATCAAAAGAAAGATTTTCATAACTTTTGCTTTTTACTTTTTCAAATTCATCGTTAATAGTATTATGTAGTTCCGATACTTTTGATTTTACACTGGTAGTATAATTGGAATTTCCTTTATTCCCTGTACAAGCTGTAAGCATTATTATACTTGCAATTATTATAAATATTTTTTTCATGTCAAACCTGCTTTCTATATTATCACAATCAGGATTTATCTAGATAAATCCCGATTGTGATATAGATTAATAAAAAAGTATACTTAAATGTTCTGTTATCTAGCCTGTCCCATTACTCCATTTGCAGCATAACTTGACCCATTACCACTAAAGGAAAATGAAATCGTTGAATTACTTGTTGGAATTTTAAACGTAGCTGTATAACCTGTTGTAGTAATTCTTGTTAAAAAAGTTCCACCTGATGACATTGAGACACTTCTATCGTTTGAACCACTTATACTTGAGGTGTAATTTCTATAACCTCCACCGTATGAGATGATTGAAACAGTACGAGAAGTGACATTTCCTGGTGCACCCTGAGCATATCTAATACTCCAAGATGCACTGTCGGTGGCAGCACTTGCATTTAATCCAGTAGCACCCACTGCAAGCGTTGAAATAGCTAAAAAGCTTGCGAGGATTTTCTTAAAAGATTTTTTCATAATAATACGTCCTTACAAATGTTAAGTAATTTTGTCAGGTACACACGTCTGTGAATCAAATCCAAATATGATATATAATGCATTATGGGTTATATTGTAACACAGAAAATCCAAGATGTCAAGGTTATTACATCCTTATTTTTCTAAGGATTAATATTCATCTAAATTAATCCGTCAGATTGATCCACATTTTTTATTAAAGAGCTTTTATTCAGGGTTATATTCCATGATGTGATGTACTAAACAATGATGGTATGTAGTTTGCTAGGGTATATCCTAGTGCCTTGTTAAAATGTTGTTCTAGATCGAAATGAAACGTCTGAAGGTCTTTTCGAGTAATTAATTCTTTTGCTGATATGTTCGGCTTTCCTGACATAATGGGCAAACATATGCCCACAACTTGCCTTTGTGTGTTTCATAAGATGAGCCATTTTCACACTCCTTTACACCGTCATTTTTATGTTATTATACAGCACCTGAAGGAGCTGTCAATAATCAAAAAAGTTGTTGTAAAATAGATACCGAAATTTCATTTTGGATCTTGCAAGGGTGTCCCCCTTGACCCCCTTGTTAAAATAAGCATATATTAATCAAAAATCTTTAAAAAGGATTTCAGTCCATCGAAAAAACCCAGCAAAAGCTGGGTTTTTTTGGAAAGCTGGCTAATGTAATTATAATCACATCAGTTTTTTATTTTAATATCTAGAGTGCATATTCTATATGGCTTATATGCCCCTTTCTGCCATTAAAATTTCTATTTCTTGTTCGTTAATTCCAACCATAGCCTCACCTAAATCTTCCGATAATTCAGCAAGGATTTTATAATCATTAAAGTTCGCAACTGCTTTTACAATCGCTTTCGCTCTTTTTTCTGGATC
>JAAYSW010000052.1 GCA_012523875.1 Clostridiales bacterium | reverse complement strand
CCTTTTACTATCCTCTTGTCAATACTATCCATATACCTGTAAAAGTATTGTAAAGGTATTGTAATATCGAATTTGTTTTGTAAGAATTGATTTAGGCTAAATATAGCGTATCCTTTCCATGATATTTCTGGATATTTACTAAAAGTGTTGATTTTAAAATGAAAAGATGATAAAATGAAGTGATAGGAACTTTTTGATGGAGGTGAATTTGAATGATACGCAGCATGACAGGTTATGGTAGGGAGCAAGAACTTATAAATGGTAGGGATATTTTGGTTGAAATTCGCTCTGTTAACCATAGGTTCTATGAATTTTCATCAAGGATTCCAAGAGCATATGGATATTTAGAAGAAAAAATTAAGTCGACTTTGCAAGGGCGGATATCAAGGGGAAAGGTTGAAGTTTCCGTATTGATTAATAATCTTGAGGGTAAGGATTCACTTATTAAGGTGAATAAGTCAATTGCATTAGGATATATTTCGGCATTGAGGGAGGCAAATGACGAACTTGACTTAGTCGATGATTTAAAGCTATCTGAAATAATAAGGTTCCCAGATATTTTCAACGTTCAAAAGGTTAACGAGGACGAAGAAGAAATATGGGATAGTGTTAAGCCAATTGTTATCTCAGCATTAGATAAATTTATTGAGATGCGTGAAACTGAGGGTAGGAAGTTACGAGAAGATGTTTTACACCATCTTGATAATGTTGAGAAAATGGTGGAAGTAATAGAAAAAGCAGCACCTGTATTGACAGAAAACTACAGGAACAGGCTTTATAACAAGATAAGCGATATTTTGCAAGATACTAATATTGATGAGCAGAGGATTCTTACTGAAGTAGCAATATATTCTGAGAAAACTTCCGTTGATGAGGAAACAGTTAGGCTTCGTAGCCATGTTGGACAGTTTAGAGATTTGATGGAGGTTGATTCGGGGGTTGGCAGAAAGCTTGATTTCCTCATGCAAGAAATGAACAGAGAAATTAATACAATTGGTTCTAAGATACAGGATATGGAGATAACAAAAATTGTTGTAAACATTAAATCAGAGTTGGAAAAAATAAGAGAGCAGATTCAAAATATAGAGTAATAAGGTGAGATTATGCAATTGCTGAATATAGGATACGGAAATATGGTTTCATCATCAAGGCTTGTGGCGATAGTTAGCCCTGAATCTGCCCCTATAAAGAGGATAATCCAAGATGCTAGGGATAGTGGTAGGTTAATTGATGCTACTTATGGCAGAAGAACTCGTGCAGTGATTTTCATGGATAGTAATCATATAGTTTTATCAGCGGTACAACCGGAAACAGTTGCCGCACGTTTTGAAAATGAGGAGGCAGATATAGATGAAGAATAGAGGATTGCTTATTATAGTTTCAGCACCATCTGGTTGCGGTAAGGGTACTATATTAGCGGAAATACTAAAGGATAAGGCATATCATTTTTCAGTTTCTGCGACAACACGTCCACCAAGGGAGGGCGAAATAGACGGAGTTAACTATCATTTTATATCTAAGGCTGAATTTGAAGATATTATTGAAAAAGGTGGTATGCTTGAGTATGCTACTTATTGTGATAACTATTATGGAACACCTAAACAGCAGGTTGAAGGAATGCTTGATAAAGGAAAGAATGTATTGTTAGAAATCGAGGTTCAAGGTGCTATGCAGATGAGGGAAATATGCCCTGAGGGTGTGCTTATTTTTATTAATCCTCCAACAATTTCTGAATTACAAAGAAGGTTGAAAAAGAGGGGCACAGAAAGCGATGAAGTTATAAATGCACGAATTGAACAGGCTAGAAAAGAAATGAAATATGCAAATGAATATGATTATATAATAGTGAATGACAGGCTCGAAAAAGCAATTAAGGATTTTAAATCAATTATTAGGGCGGAAGAGCTTAGCACGAAGAAAAACAAAATGAAGAAAACGGAGGCAGAATCATGTTAAGACCTGCAATTACACAATTAATTACTAAGAATGAAAGTTGTTACTCCCTTGTAATAGGTGTAGCTAAGAGGGCAAGAGAAATTGCTGACGACTTGTATGACAATGGTGTTATTCTTGAGAAAAAGCCAGTGAAAACCGCAGTTGAGGAATTGGCGGCAGGAAAATATAAAATCATTGAAACAGAAAAAATAAGGAATAAGGCAGAGGGGCTATAATACTGCTGATTCTTGGATGGGGATAATTTCAAACAGACGGATGTGGTGGTAGTGAAACTAAATAGTATAAAAGCGGAGATAGCAGTAAGCCTAACGGCATATTCGTTCGATAAGCCTTTTACTTATTCTGTGCCGAAAGAATTTAATGATAGTATAAAAATAGGTTCAAGGGTTATTGTATCTTTCGGCAAGGGCAATAGAAAAAGGGTTGGGATTGTACTATCTTTGGAAAAGTTAATTTATGAAGATATGAAATTGAAGCCGATAGTATCTGTTATTGATAGCGAACCATTATTAAATGATGAAATGATGGATATGCTTTATTGGCTCAAAGAAAATACGTTTTGTACATTTTTTGATGCGTTAAAAACTATCGTTCCATCTGGAATGAATATAAGAATAAATGAAAAATATTCGCTTGCTAAGGATATTGTTGATAATAACCTTTCAGTTGAGGAGGAAAATATACTCTCGCTTTTGAGGAGAACTAAAATCAAAAGCGAATTTGATAATATTCTTGAGGGCTTTAATACCCCTGATAAAAAAAAGGTTGTTAATTCTCTTGTGGAAAAGGGAATAATACTTAAAACCAATGAATATAAGAGAAATGTTCAGGATAGCTTTATTAATATGATAAAATTATCTGAGGAGTATATTTTAGCAAATAAAGTTTTTAAAATCACTCCAAAGCAAAAAACCGTTATAAAGCTTTTGGAGGAAAACGGTTCATCTTCTGTGAAAGAAGCTTGTTATATATGTAATGTAACAAAATCAGTTATAAACAATCTCATAAAAAATGGTGTTGTTGAGGAATACGAATATGAGACATTTAGAATTCCAAAGAATGAAAATTCTAATACAAAATTTATTGAAGATATAGTTTTAAATCAATCCCAACAATTAGTTTTTGAGGAAATAAGAGCCCAATTTAAAACGGGAAAACCTAAATGCTTTTTGTTGCATGGCGTTACGGGAAGTGGCAAAACATCAGTGTTTAAAAGACTTATTGCAGAAACACTTGATAAAGGAAGGCAGGCATTACTGCTGATTCCAGAAATTTCATTGACCCCCCAAATTGTAAATCAGTTTCAAGAGATTTTTGGTGAAACAGTTGCCGTTTTACATAGCAATTTGTCGCTAGGGCAGAGGACTGATGAATATAAAAGGATAAAGCAAGGGAAGTCTAATATTGTTATAGGAACAAGAAGTGCTATTTTTGCACCACTTGATAATATAGGCATAATCATTATGGACGAGGAGGGTGAACGTTCATATAAATCCGATTCCTCACCAAGATATAATACTGTTGATGTTGCAAAAAAAAGATGTAAGGCACATAATGCAGTATTATTGCTTGCATCAGCTACACCTTCGATTGAAAGTTATTACTATGCACAAAAGGGTGTATATAAGCTTTTAGAGATGAATGAAAGATATAGCAATGCTCCGTTACCAGATGTTACAATGATTGATATGAATGAGGAAAGGGCAAATGGAAATATAAGTGAGTTTAGCGAATTGCTTATTCATGAAATTAGGCATAATCTTGAACATGGAGAACAGAGTATACTCTTGCTCAATCGTAGGGGATACCATACGATTATAAGTTGCTGCAAATGTAATAAACCTGTTTATTGCATAAATTGCAGTATACCACTTACTTATCATAAGGCGAATGGAAGCCTTATGTGCCATTATTGTGGATATTCATGTGGTACTGTTGAAAAATGTTCTGAATGTGGGAGCGATAAATTAAAGCAGATGGGATTTGGTACGCAAAAGCTTGAGGAGGAACTTTATGAGTTGTTTTCTGATTCAAGAATATTGCGTATGGACGCAGATACTACCTTTTCTCGCTATGCCTATGAAAAAAAGTTTAAGGATTTTGCTGATGGTAAATATGATATAATGATTGGAACGCAGATGATTAGTAAGGGTCTTGATTTTCCTAATGTAACACT
>JAAYSW010000006.1 GCA_012523875.1 Clostridiales bacterium | reverse complement strand
GCTATTTCCGATAAAGACAAATCCTCATAGTAGTAAAGTTCCATAAAATCACGTTGTTTATCGGTTAATAGATTTCCATAGGTATCCATAAGAATGGCTATTCTATACTCCTTACTCATAGATATCATCGCTCCTCATTTATTTGATACCCCTATGTTTATCCATGTAGATTCCCCTGTAAAGCATAATCACTTTACACATATTATAAAACATAATTTTATATTTGTCAATAGGTTTTTCATAATTTCTATGCATCCCATATACTTAACCCTAACTTAATATATTATACAACTAATAATAAGGACATTATTTCAAATAATAAGCTAATCAAAAATATGATATCCATAAGGTTACAGAATAACACCACCTACTAGGCTTAAAGTGTAAAAACCCCCATTATTTCATTATATTCTATCAATCCTTATCATATTAACATGTATTTTTGTATAAAAACACTATTGAAATGAATTCCAAAACCCTGTATAATAGTAAATGTAACTAAGTTTTTTCTGAGCAGCCGACGCAATGCTCAACTGTTTGGAATTTTACTCGTCGGAGAATGGAGCTTTCTATGGCAAAAAAAATTACCAAAGAGGCAATTAAACAACAATTCACTGAAACTCTACAAAAAAACTATAATATCTCACCTGATGAGGCATCTGATAAGCAAGTGTACAAAACACTCTCTACTATTGTTGTGAACATTCTTAAAGAAAAAAGACAACATTTTATCACTAACGCTCATTCACTAGGGCAAAAGCAAGTCTACTATCTTTCGATGGAATTCTTGATGGGACGTTCACTCAAAACAAGTCTATATAATCTTGAAATTGTTGATGATGTTCGCTCTGCCTTAAAGGATTTTGGCGTTAATTTAAACAGAATATATGACTGTGAGCCTGATGCAGGTCTTGGCAATGGCGGTTTAGGTCGTCTAGCAGCTTGCTACCTCGATGCTCTTGCTACACAGGCACACCCTGCTACGGGTTATTCAATTTGCTATGAGTACGGAATCTTTAAGCAAAAGCTCGAAGATGGTTGGCAGACTGAACTACCTGATAATTGGCTTCCTGGTGGCGAAGTATGGCTTGATGCTAAGCCAGAGATGGCAATAGAAGTACATTTTGAAGGCGAACTTCAAGAATATTGGGATAATCAGTACCATCATATTAACCATGTAAATTATAATACAGTTATTGCTGTACCTTATGATTTATATGTTTCTGGATATGACAGTGATGGAGTATCTGTTTTAAGACTATGGTCAGCTAAATCACCTAGCTTTGATATGGCATTGTTTAATCAAGGCGAATATGCTAAGGCTTTAGGTCAAAATAGCATTGCTAATGCAATTTCAAAAGTATTATATCCAAATGATAACCATCTTGAAGGAAAATCACTAAGACTACGTCAGCAGTATTTTATGTGTGCGGCGTCTATCGGTGATATTGTAAATAGTCATATGTCGGTTTATGGAACACTTGATAACCTTCACGAAAAAGTCGCTATTCACATTAATGATACTCACCCAACACTTGCAATTCCAGAGCTTATGAGAATTTTGCTTGATGACTGTGGGTATTCATGGGAAAAAGCTTGGCATATTGTTTCAAATACTTTTGCTTATACTAACCATACAGTTATGGCGGAAGCACTTGAGAAATGGGATGTAAATCTTGTTAAAAGAATTGTGCCAAGGATTTATACAATTATTATTGAGATTAACAACCGTTATTGTCAAATGCTTATGGAGCATAATGGCGGGGATAGCTGTAAAACTTCTAGGATGTCCATTGTTAAGGATAACCAGATTCATATGGCTACAATTTGTGTCGCAGCATGCCATAGCGTAAATGGTGTTTCTAGCCTTCACTCTGAAATCATTAAAAGAGATGTTTTCAGTGATGAATATGTTGATTCACCCACTAAGTTTAAAAATGTTACGAATGGTATTGCTTACAGAAGATGGCTTTATCAATCAAATCCAAAGCTCACTTCATTCCTAAAAGAGAAGATTGGTAACAAGTTCCTAAAGGATGCTACTGAGCTTAAAAAACTATGCGTTTTTGAAAATGATAAGGATGTCCTTGAAGAACTGATGAAGATAAAGCGTCATAATAAAGAAGTTTTCATTAAATATATAAATCAATCAAATAATTTTGTTATCGACCCAGATAGCATTTTCGATGTGCAAGTTAAACGACTTCACGAATACAAACGCCAACATCTAAATGCACTTAATATTATTGCTGATTATAACTATCTACTCGAAAATCCCAATGCAGATTATGTTCCAAAAACATTTATTTTCGCTGCTAAGGCTGCACCTGGATATTATCTTGCTAAACAGATTATAAAAATGATTTGGGCTATTTCCGAGGAGATAAGCAAAAATCCTAAGATATCACAGAAGATGTCAATTTGTTTCTTAGAAGATTATAAGGTTACTCTTTCAGAAATATTAATGCCTGCTAGTGATTTATCCGAACAAATTTCACTTGCTGGTACGGAGGCTTCAGGTACTGGTAATATGAAACTTATGCTGAATGGTGCTATTACCATCGGCACTCTTGATGGAGCGAATGTTGAGATTAAAGAGGCTGTTGGTGATGATAATATCGTAATTTTCGGCATGACTGCTGAAGAAGTTGAGGCAAGAAAAATAACTGGTTATAATCCTGAAGAGTATTATGCAAATAATCCAATTATTAAAAATGCTATTGACCGTCTATATCATGGAATTAATGGATTTACTTTCGCAGAAGTAGCAAATTCACTTAAATCCCAAGACCCATATATGGTGCTTGCTGATTTTGATTCATATAGAAATGCTCAGGCACTTTGCTCGAAATATTATAAAGATTCTGAAAAGTGGGCTAAAATGTCATTAAATAATATAGCTGGTGCTGGAGTGTTCTCCGCTGATAGAGCAGTGAACGAATATGCACGTGATATATGGAAACTATAATTTTAATATAAGAAATTGCATGATGGATGATGGGGTGTTCTCCGTCATCCATCAAAAATAAAATACTTTTTCAAAGAGGTTTTAATTTGTTTATGAAAAAAATTTATGACAGTTGGGATAGCACATATAAATCTTGCTTTGGTGCAATGAAAAATGGGCAATGTTGTGATTTTACAATAAGAATCCCTCAGAATATGAAACTAGATTTCCCACCTGTAATGGTTATATTCAGAACGGGCTTTAAGGAAAGATTTCTTACGATGACAGAAACTGCTGTTGAATCCGATTGTATTGCTTATACGGCAAGCTTTGTTCCAAAACATATTGGAATACATTATTATTATTTTGCCTTTACAATTGACGGCACAAGAAGATATATTAAAAGTGTGTCCAAGCATAATGCAACCCTTAATGATGGGGAGCTTTTCCAATTGACTGTTTACTCCTCCAAGTTTTCTACGCCTGAATTTATTAAAGGTGGAGTTATGTATCAAATATTTCCCGATAGATTTTGCAAGAGTGGAAAAGAACATAAAGACGTGCCTAAGGATAGAATTATCCGAAATGATTGGGGTGGTATGCCCTATTATCGCCCTGACCAAAATGGAAAAGTATGGAATAATGATTATTTTGGTGGGGATTTAGAGGGTATTCGCTCTAAATTACCCTATCTATCTGAACTGGGTGTAACTTGTATTTATTTGACACCTATTTTTGAGGCACATGAAAACCATCGTTATAATACTGCTGATTATATGAAAGTTGACCCTATGCTCGGTACGAATGAGGAGTTTAAAAGGCTTTGTAATCATGCAGCTGAAATGGGTATAGATATCATCATAGATGGCGTTTTCTCCCATACAGGTGCGGATAGCATTTACTTTAATAAATTTAATAGATATGATTCAATTGGTGCATATAATTCACAGGATAGTGAATATAGCTCATGGTATTTCTTTAATAAATTTCCTGATGAATATGAATCATGGTGGGGCATTGATACCCTCCCCAATGTAAATGAAAATGATGAAAACTATACGGAATTTATTTGTGGTGATGGCGGTGTGCTTGACTATTGGATTGAACAGGGAGTTGCAGGATATAGGCTTGATGTAGCCGACGAATTACCCGATAAATTCCTTGATAACCTCAATAAATGCGTGAAGAAACATGGCAATTCAAAGCTTATCATAGGTGAAGTTTGGGAGGATGCCTCAAGTAAGGAAAGCTATGGCGTGAAAAGACGTTACCTTCTCGGCTCCCAACTTGATTCCGTTATGAATTATCCTTTCAGGGATGCGATACTTAATTATATTAAAGGTGGGAGCGTCTTTGATTTTAGAATTCAAGTTATGTCAATACTTGAGAATTATCCAAAACCAGCAATTGATACACTTATGAACTTTGTTTCAACACATGATACGGAGCGTGCAATTAATAATCTCGGTGGTGAAAGTAGCGTTGGAAAAACTAAGGATTGGATGGCCGAACGCCATCTAACAGAGTATGAATATAATCTTGGTAAGGCACGCTTAAAATGTGCTATGGTTTTACAATTCTTCTTACCAGGTGTACCCTGTATCTATTATGGCGATGAATCAGGAATGCAGGGCTATAAGGACCCATTTAACAGGCAATGCTATAATTGGGGACGTGAAGATAGGGAACTTATTGATTTCACAAAGAAATTAATAGATATTCGTAAATCCTCAAAGGTTTTTCATGATGGTAAGCTAATTTTCCTGACTCTTGATGAAAATGTTTTAGTTTTTGCTAGGGCTAGGTCTGAACGTAAAAAAGCAGTAGTTATTTTTCTTAATCGTTCTGATAGCCCACAAACAATCACTCGTGATAGATTGATTATATCTAAATATAAAAGATTTGAATTATTGCATGGTGACCATAAGGATGATATTGAAGATGATTTAATTACATTACCTCCTTATGGATATGCAGCAGTAAAGGTTGAATTATAGTTATAAAATTAAAACCATCACAAGAAACATTCCTGTGATGGTTTTTCGTAATCTTATGTAAAGTATTATTTAACCTCAACCGTCCAATCGAAGCTATCTTCAATCTTGCCCCACTGGATTCCAGTTAGGGTATCGTATAAACGCTGTGATATAGCACCGATTTTATTATCGTTAATTTCCATAACCTTTTCGCCCCATTTTAGATGACCAACAGGGGAAATAACAGCGGCAGTACCTGTACCAAATATCTCATTTAACTTACCAGTATCATAAGCATCAGCAATTTCTTGAATTGAAATCTTCCTTTCCGTAACCTTCAGTCCCCAACTTTGGCAAATTTCAATTGCAGACTTCCTTGTAATCCCTGGAAGAATTGAACCCTGCAGTTCAGGTGTAATAACTTCTCCATCTATTACAAAGAAGATATTCATAGCTCCAACTTCTTCAATATATTTTTTTTCAACACCATCAAGCCATAGAACCTGTGAATAATTTTGTTTCTGTGCCTTATGTTGTGCAATAAGTGATGCAGCATAATTTCCACCTGTTTTTGTATTTCCCATACCACCCCTAACAGCACGAACATAGTTATTCTCAACATAAATATTAACAGGATTAAGACCTGATGAATAATATGCACCCGATGGAGATAGAATTATAATGAACATATATTTTTTAGAAGGTGAAACTCCCAAAAACGGATCGACAGCAATAATAAAAGGGCGTATGTATAATGCTGCACCATCGGTGTAAGGAACCCAATCCTTTTCAATTTTAAGCAATTCCATCAAGCAATTAAGTGCTAACTCCTCATCAAGACGTGGGATTACGAGCCTATCATTTGAAGAGTTAAGCCTTTTAAAGTTTTCCAAAGGTCTAAATAATTGAATTTTATCATCAGAAGTACGATAGGCTTTCATACCCTCAAATACTTCCTGTCCATAATGCAAGCACATAGATGCTGGGCTTAGCTCTAGTGGACCATAGGGAACTATTCTTGCATCATGCCATCCCTTATCAATGTCATAGTCCATAATAAACATATGGTCAGTAAATTTTTTTCCAAATCCCAAGCTAAGCTCATCGGTTGGCTTCTCTTTAGGAGATTTGGTAAGCTCAATTTTAATATTTTCCATTTTCAAAACCTCTTTTATATTATATTATAATACGCATACATACACTAATATAAAATATTATAACAAATTTTGTCGTATAATGCAACTATGAAAAAATAAATGTAATATAATTTAGTTAACTGTAAAGTAATGTTTTTTAATGTTTTTGTTATAGTAATTTAGCAAGGTTGCAATGCCTGCTGAAAAAACAATGATTGAGGATATAATAATTAATATCTTAGCTAATTTTCTCATTTTTAAAACCTCACATTCCATACTTTAAAAAATTTTTATATAAAAGCTATCCACTATTATTATAACATAGATGCTTTAGATTTTCCACAATTAAAAAATTTTTTTTAGCTATTTCATTTAACGCTGAAATTTGTTATAATATAAGGGTACTATGTTTAATCATATATTAGAAAACAGGAGTTGACATGAATAAATATAAAAAACTTGCATCGAATACAATAATTTTATCCATAGGTTCTTTTGGTTCAAAAATACTTAGCTTTCTGTTAATCAGGTTCTATACAAATATTTTAGGAGCAGAGTTATTTTCAGCATCCGAAATTTTTACGTCAACAGCGTTTTTGCTTGTCCCACTTGCCATACTTAGCATTGATGAGGCAATATTGAGATTTATCCTTGATAAAAATTATAAAAACAATGAAGTATATTCAGCGGGAATATTTGTTGCATTATTAGGAAACGCTTCTCTCTTAGTCTTTGCACCATTACTTAATCTTATACCCGACCTAAAGGGGCGAACTATACTGCTTTATTTCTGTATTTTTGCATCAGGTTTTAGGATGATTAATCAGCAATTTATTAGAGCAAGGGGTTATCTAAAATTATACGCCTTCGATGGAATACTAACAACATTTAATTTGTTCTTATTTAATATAATTTTTATGGTAGTATTTAAAATGGGTGTTGAGGGTTATATTCTCTCTATAATCCTATCAGATATTTTGTCCTCGCTTTTCATTGCAGTAATTGCTGGAAACGTTGAATTCATTGATTTTAAGTTAATAAGTAAAAAACTCTTATCCACAATGTTAAGATATTCAATTCCAATGATTCCTACATTTATCCTATGGTGGGTGGTAAGTGCATCCGATAAATATATGATTAGATTTATGATTGGTGATACTGAAAACGGATTATATAGTATGGCAACAAGAATACCCACACTTATATCAATAATTTCCACCATATTCTTTCAAGCATGGCAACTTTCAGCTATTACAGAATTTGATTCAGAGGATTCAAAAAAATTCTATTCTACAGTCTTTAATGCATATCAATCTATTCTCTATATTGGTTCAGCGGGTGTTCTGCTCTTTCTTATTCCAATTGCAAAAATGCTTCTAGGGGGTTATCAAGGAGCATATATCTTCGCCCCTTTATTAATAATAGGTGTTCTAATGTCCTGCCTATGCCAATTCTTGAGCAGTATTTATTCTGCAACAAAAAATACTAGCCATTCGTTATGGACAAGCCTGCTAGCTGCCGTAATAAATGTTGCATTGAACTTTTTCTTAATCCCTAGGATTGGCATACAGGGTGCTGCTCTTTCAACTATGATAAGCTATGGTGTTTGCTTTATCGTAAGAGTTTATGATACTAGAAAAATGCTTGCTTATAAGATTGATTGGTTCAAGGTAGCTTCAAATTTTACAACATTGTTTATTATGTGCATTGTTCTTCTTGGCAAGTATAAATATACACCTGCATATCTAATTACATGTTGTATAGTAATCGGCTTGCTAAATTTAGATGAATTAAATATAACGATAAAGAAAATATTAAGAAGATAGGAGAGTTTAATATGAGTACACCGCATAATACTGCTAAAAAGGGTGATATTGCAAAGATAGTTCTAATGCCTGGTGATCCACTAAGGGCTGAATTTATTGCAAATAAATACCTAGAGAATGTAATTTGCTATAATAAGGTTAGGAATATGCTTGGGTTTACTGGTGAATACAAAGGAATAAAGGTTTCTGTGCAGGGAAGTGGCATGGGAATGCCATCTATGGGAATTTACTCACACGAACTTTATAATGAATATGATGTTGACAGTATAATTCGTATTGGAACGGCTGGTGCTATTGCTGACCATGTAAACCTGCGTGATGTGATTTTCGGACAGGCGGCTTGCACTAACTCCAACTATGCATCGCAGTATTCGCTTCCTGGAACATATGCTCCGATTGCCTCATATAAGCTTTTGTCATCCGCAGTAGGCATCGCAGAACGGTATAATTCGAATTATCATGTTGGTAATATTTTTTCAAGTGATAGTTTTTACGATGATTCATCCTCGCTCAAAACTTGGGCTAAAATGGGGGTTCTTGCCGTTGAAATGGAGGCAGCTGCCCTATATATGAATGCTGCAAGACTTGGCAAAAATGCACTCTGCATAGCTACAATCTCAGATTGTCCCCTTAAAAACCTATTCACAACATCAGAGGAGCGTGAGAAATCTTTTACCGACATGATGGAAATTGCTCTTGAGGTAGCTTTTCAACAATATTAAATCGCTATGTTGAAAGTTTGGCGGTAGGCAGAATATGAATTTGAATTTAATAATAATGTATAAGTAAAACGCAGGCTACTCCATATTAATTAAGGAGCAGACCTGCGTATTTGTTAAATATTCTATAATAGCCTTTTTCTAATTAATATCAGAAAAAGGCTACAGTTATTACTTAACGAATTAATTAATAATCGTATTTTCAGTTTCCTTATCAAACAAGTGAACTCTATTAGGGTCGATAGCAACCTTGATAACATCATTCATCTTAGTCGTTGTTCTAGGTGATACCCTTGCAGTAAGTGGAATACCCGCACAATTTAGGTATAGGAATGTTTCAGCACCCATCATTTCAGTAAGCTCAACATTACATTCAATAATACCAGTTGTAGCATTTGAAATATACATTTCCTCATCATGAATGCTTTCTGGACGAATACCCATAATTACACTTCTATCTACATAACCCTCTAAATCTGCACTTGCCTTAGCCTCAGGAAGAACTATAGTGTATTTTTTACCATCAGCTTCATTAGAACCAAATTCAAGTACATATTGGTCATCTTGCTTAGTTACACGTGTTTCAATGAAATTCATTTGAGGCGAACCTAAGAAACCAGCAACAAACTTGTTAGCAGGACGCTCGTAAAGAACATTAGGTGTATCAACCTGTTGAATAAATCCATCCTTCATAACAACGATTCTATCACCCATTGTCATAGCTTCAGTTTGGTCATGAGTAACATAAATAAATGTAGTACCTAATCTCTTATGAAGCTTTGAAATCTCCGTTCTCATTTGTGCACGAAGTTTTGCATCAAGGTTTGAAAGAGGCTCATCAAGCAAGAATACCTTTGGATCACGAACAATCGCACGACCTAAAGCCACACGCTGACGCTGCCCACCTGACATTGCCTTAGGCTTTCTATCAAGTAGATGTGTTAAATCGAGTATTTTTGCAGCTTCCTCAACCTTGCGAGATATTTCATTTTTTGGCATCCTTCTAAGTTTTAGTCCAAAAGCCATATTCTCATAAACAGTCATATGTGGATACAAAGCATAGTTTTGGAAAACCATTGCAATATCTCTATCCTTTGGAGCGATATCATTAACCAAACGGTCGCCGATATATAATTCTCCCTCTGTAATTTCCTCTAAACCTGCAACCATCCTTAGAGTTGTAGACTTTCCACAACCAGATGGGCCAACTAAAACTATAAATTCCTTATCTCTTATTTCTAAATTAATATCTGAAGCAGCAATAACACCGCCTGGATATTTCTTATACATATTACGCAATGATAAACTTGCCATATTTTCAGGCCTCCCAAAACTAAATTTTTGCCAATCACAAATAATTGACTACATTACTATAATAACAAATATTGAATACTTTTTCAAGTCACTATTTACCCAAAGTTATAATGGGCTGTTTATTTAATATGACGAAAAAAATTCCTTGAATTTTCCTTTGATGTAAAAAAATCTGATTTTTTTATCAAGTTTTCAACATCTTTGTGCAACATTATTAAATGCTCACCAATGCCCAATCTATCGTGCATCATCAGCCCTCCGAGCTGAGTCCTAAATAAATATTCAACATGGTTTTCAACAGAAGCGAACATTCTTTTTATCTGATGATACTTGCCCTCATAAAGCTCGATAAAAGCATAATTATTGTAATTTTCATATCCATCAATCCTTGCAGAAAGGCAGTGTTCTCCTGTTTTTAACACCAAACCTTCGTCAAATTGCTTAATATAGTTTTTCTGAAAAGGTTTGTATAATTTGACTATATAATATTTAGGAATATGTCTTTTAGGCGAAAGAATTCTATGTGAGAGTGCTCCATCATTAGTCAAAAACACAAATCCTTCAGAATCTTTATCAAGTCGTCCAGCGGGAAATATCCCCCTATGCACATTTTTTATTTCATCTGGAATTAAATCTAGAACCGTTGGGGATATGCCGTCTTTGGTGGAGCAAACATAGCCAGAAGGCTTATTAAGCATTATATAAACATGCTTCTTATAGCAAAGATTTTCCCCATTTACGCTAACATCATCTTTATTTGCATCTATCTTAACATCAGAGTTCTTGATTATTTCTCCATTTACCCTAACATTACCCTTTTTAATGAGTATTCTTACATCCCTTCTTGAATACTCTGTTTGGTTAGCTATAAATCTATCAAGCCTAATTAATTCCATAGGTATTCCTTTCAAAATGTATTCATCATCTTATAAAAAATTCTATTAACCTATTCTTATTTTGCTATATCAGCCATATAAATATGTATAACAGACTTTTTATATAGCAATAAAGGAGAAAATTTATGATTATATCACTAAAAAAGATTAGAAAAATTGTTGCTATTATACTATTAATAGCAAGCGTATTATTAATTGGTATGATGTTTATTGCAAAAACACAAAAACCTACAGAAGCAGTGGGTAAGCTTTATCCCGATAATAACAGCAGGGTCGCTTACTTAAATCTATGTGGTTGGAAAGTAGATGAAAGCAATTTTATTGAAGAAAAAATCACCATTCCATATAAATTCAATGAAACTTATGAAAAATACAATCAAATCCAACGCTTACAGGGCTTTAACATCAGTGATTATAAAGGCGCCGAAGCAACCCAATATACATATGATATAACTAATTATCCCAACAATAAAAAGAATGTAAAAGCTGTTTTAATTATCAGTGATAATACAATTATTGGTGGCCATATACATTCAACTGATATAGATGGGTTTATGATGGGGTTAAAAGAAGAAACATTATTTTAACAAAAAAGGTGCTAAGCACCTTTTTTATGTATTTTATTACTTTAAAATCGTATACTTTCCGATTATAGGTAATTCTTTCGCTTTGCCTGTGAAACCATTTACCATTCCCATGACAACGATAATAAAAGCAGAAAGACCTATTGCAAGTCCTAGAAGCACGCCAATTATGCTAAATAGCCAACCCATGAGTGGAATTTCTGATAAAATACCAAATATAAAAGCAAAAATTGAGCCTGTTACACCCGATGCGAAGCAATATATCATAGCTAATAATGCTTGATTAGCATGAAATTTACCAAAGGATGATTTTGTTGCCGCTACCAACGGAAGAAAAAACAATGGTGGAATGTAGGAGATTCCGCAAATCACAGATGATGATTGAATATCCGCTGAATCAAATTCTCCTGTTCTATCAGGTGTGTCAAATATATTATTACTCATAATAATCCTCCCCAAAATAATTTATTTATAAATACTTCTTAATGATAACATATTAGAAAATATTTTTCTATAAAATCTTAATTTTTTGTTGATTCTACTAATCAACTAGCATTAATACATATTTTTTTCGTTAATTATGACAAGTGTTCTATTTGTTCTTAATAGATAATTCTGAAATCCCCTTAATAAAGCTTTCAATATCAGTAAAGTCCTTATACACCGATGCAAAGCGTATATATGCGATTGAATCTATTTCTTTTAGCCTCTCTAGCACCATATCACCAATCTCAACAGTTGTAATTTGATTCCTCATTTCATTTGCGTAATAGCTTTCGAGCGAATCCACCATTTTAGAAACTGTATCGACACTAACTGGTCTTTTCTTTATTGCACTATAAATTCCAGTTATTAGTTTGTTTCTATCAAAAGGTTCAACTGAACCATCTCTTTTTTGAACCATAAGCAATGGCACTTCTACAACTTCATATGTTGTAAATCTTTTTTGACATTTAATACATTCACGCCTCCTACGAATCTTTGCGTCAGATGGACGTGAATCAATAACTTTTGTATCCACAAAACTACAAAACGGACATTTCATAAGGCTATGCCTCCTTTATTGATTTGAGTAGTGCTTTAAGTGTATTGAAGTTATCGGCTAAATCGCTCACATCCGTAAAATTATATCTATACAATTCAAGCATCACTGAACCATTAAAATTAATATCATAGAGTAAATTCATAAAGGCTTTTACATTGAATTCTCCAGCACCTATCGGTAAGCAATCACCATTTTTGCCATAATCACTAAGGTGGACATGAATTATATTTTGACCTAATTCCCTAACTGTTTCAAAGGGGTCCTCCCCAGAACGAATAGCTTGTTTAGTGTCCAAAACAAATTTGGCATCATCCCCCAATGCATTGCACATAGCTTTTTGGAACTTCAACGTAGAGCTTTGGCATCTCGAAACATTTTCTTGAGCAATGGTAACACCAAACTCCTTTCCTACTTTAACAAGCTTTGAAAACCTCTCGAAATAAAACTCATCTGGCGTTTGTAATCCTGCCTTATTGCCATGGAATACAAAAACCTCTGCCCCTAAAATATTCATAGCCTCAAAATATCTTTTATAATATTCCAACACATCAACCACTCTGCGTTCATAACCAGAAAAAAACATCATAGGCTCCATTGCACAGGTATAGGGGTGCAAGGATTTGCACGTTGCATTATAGTTTTTTAATATATCCGCCATATTTGAAACGAATTTTTTTTCAAGCTCACTATCAGTATTAACAAATATCTCGACATGGTTAATTCCATTATCCATTAAACTCAAAAGCGAGTCTTCCAATAAATCGGGATACAAACAGGCTGTTGAAACACCAACTCTCATTAAACAAACTCCTCATAAAATATAAGTAATATATAAACCATGATATTCAGTTAAACATCCCTTAATGCTACAAATTTACCTACTTGCATTCGTTGCTTATTATAACACAAAAAGCACCTTTTTTCAAGATGCTTTTTAGCTTTGTTAAAAAAAATATTTTATTAGATTATGCTTTGCTACCTTTTTTAGTTTCCTTCGTCTTATTTCCCTTACGATTATTCCACCAGTACCAAATTGCAGGAACAATACAGATTGAAGAATACGTACCTACTACCAATCCAAAAATAAGTGGGAGCGTAAAGCTTAGTATTGAATTAACATTGTTTATTAGAGCAACAACAGTAACAACCGCCATAGCTAAAACAGTTGTAATAGAAGTTCTTAGTGAACGTGTTAGTGTTTGGTTTAAGCTTATATTTACGAGTGATTTCAAATCTTCCTTAGGCAAAATCTTTCTATTCTCTCTAATTCTATCATAGATTATAATTGTATCATTAACAGAATAACCGAAAATAGTTAGGACTACAGCGATGAAATTTGAATC
>JAAYSW010000051.1 GCA_012523875.1 Clostridiales bacterium | reverse complement strand
AGCTTGAAAAACTATAGTAATAGTTCCTTTTTCTCTATCATAATCTGCGATAGTGAGTGGAACACGTTCACCCTTTTCATCAACTCTGTAAATTATAAATTGTCCAGCGAGTGCTTTTTTTGCAATCAATGGAGCATCAATTTCCATTAATACCACTGACTTATTTAAATCCCTTTTTTTTATAATCTTAAACAAATTAGTACTCCTTTCCACATCTCTAGTCTATGGAATTACTTCAAGCATTTACATTAAAATATTATAACACAAAACTTAATCCCTAACAAGTATTCCCCTAATATTATCACATTCATCAGCAACTGCATTAATAATTACCTCATCACCACTCGGCTCAAAGGTTGAACTATAACTAAATATCGCCATACCGTTAAGTGTTTGGTTATTCATAATATACTCAATTTCCCGTGAGGCTACATTTAAATCAGCTATCCACTCGTCCTTGCCCACCCCAGCCCAAGGGTCCTCTCTACCTATTTTATATGTGCAAACGCCGATGATAAGCTTAACCTTACTTCCGGAAGTTAGTTGTTGCCATTCATAAACAATTTGTTCAAATGGGCAAGTTTCATTATTAAAACCAAAATATATCTGTGGTACGATATAATCGCAATAGCCTTCCTCCTTGCACCATTTTGCTACATCAGCGTACTGTGAACTATAATTTTTTTCTATGCTGCCCTGTGGACTAATTCCAAATAAAATATTTTTATTAATGGATTTAATTGTAGAATAAATCCCCCCAACCATAATGTTAATATTCCCCATCCTCCAAGCTGCCAAATCACTTATTTCACTTTCAGTAAATGAAGCCATATCAAAACTTGAATCAGTTGTCGGATAGAAATAATCATCAATATGTATGCCATCAACCTCATAATTCAATACAATTTCTTTAATTCCATCTGTTATAAATGTCTTAACTTCACTATAGGCTGGGTTTAGGAACCATCTATCTTCAACCTGAACAATATATGTTCCTTTTCTAATTTCATCATCATACCATTGTTTAGGCAAAAATCCATTCGGCATAGCCTGCATTTCAATATCCGTTTTTGCTCTCATCGGATTCACCCAAGCATGAATTGATAAATTAAGTGAATGTGCAGAATTTATCATTATGGTAAGAGGGTCAAAATCACTTGTTGGTGAGAAATATTCACCTCTCGGAAATAATTCCGAATTATAATACGCATCGCAAAATGCCCTAACCTGAATGTAAATAGTGTTAATCCCAAGCGATTTCGCCTTAACAAACCTTTCTATAATATTCTTTGTAAATTCATCCTCGGTCTTATCAAGTAAAATATTTTCATAATCCATATATGTAAACCACATCGCCTGTTGAGTAGAATAGTTTAAAGGCTTATATGTATCTTCCTGCAAAAATTCATTAGGTATAAGCGAATTACCATGCAGTTTCACCTCGGATTCCAACTCCTCCACAACATCCAAACTACTGTGGCTTATCTCCGAACAGCCTGTCCAAAAGATAGTCGATATTAGTAGTATTAAGCTTACAATTGTTCTCCTCATCGCTTTACCTCCGCCAATTTTATTGTTCAACTAAATTGTATTCATCTCGACGGTGGATTATTCCTAATGTATGTAGCCTTACGGCATGAGGTTACTGCCTTAAATGCTAAGCCTTACGGCATGAGGTTGCCACCTCATACTCCGCTAAGCTTTTTGAAAAAAGCTTAACCAAAAACTTTTATTAAATCAACCTGTATTTAAAATTTAAGCGGCATCAAGCCGCTCAATAAAAATTATTTGCTTAACTCCTTCAACAATTCATCAACCTTATCCGTCTTTTCCCACGCTACATTTAAATCCTCCCTGCCTACATGCCCATAAGCAGCAAGTTGTCTATATTGCGGTTTCCTTAAATTTAAATTTTTAATTATACTAGCAGGACGCAAATCAAACACATTCCCAACAGCCTTTGAAATTAAATTATCTTCATATTTTCCAGTGCCAAAGGTATCAACTAAAATCGATACAGGTTGTGCAACACCTATCGCATATGCAAGCTGTACCTCACATTTATCAGCAATTCCCGCAGCAACAATGTTTTTCGCAATATGCCTTGCAGCATAAGTAGCTGAACGGTCAACCTTCGTTGGATCCTTACCCGAAAACGCACCACCACCATGCCTAGCAGCTCCGCCATAGGTATCGACAATGATTTTTCTACCCGTCAAACCACTATCACCCTGTGGCCCGCCAATAACAAAACGTCCCGTCGGATTTATATAATATTTCGTATTCTCATCAAGTAGTTCAGAAGGAATTGTTTTCTTAATTACATATTCAATAATATCTTCCCTTATTTGCTCAAGCGAAACCGTAGCTGAATGTTGTGATGATACAACAACTGTATCCACCCTTGCAGGTTTACCATCTATATATTCAACAGTAACCTGAGTTTTTCCATCAGGTCTTAAATATCGCAATGTCGCATCTTTTCTTACAGCCGTTAGCCTTAATGCAAGCTTATGTGCAAGTGAAATAGGCATCGGCATAAGCTCTTTCGTTTCATTACAAGCATAACCAAACATAATTCCTTGGTCTCCTGCACCAGTTGAATCGGAATCAGAATCGCTTCCAATCCTTGACTCTAAAGCCTCGTTTACCCCCATAGCTATATCAGATGACTGTTCATCAATTGTTGTAATAATTGCACAAGTATGTCCATCAAAGCCATATTTAGCTCTATCATACCCAATATCAACAATCACTTCTCTTGCAACCCTTGGAATATCCACATACGCTTTTGTACTAATCTCACCCATACACATTATCATGCCCGTTGTACAAACCGTTTCACAGGCTACTCTTGAGTATGGATCATTTTCAAGTAAGGCATCCAAAACAGCATCTGATATTTGGTCACAGATTTTATCTGGGTGTCCCTCTGTTACTGATTCTGATGTAAGTAGTATTCTGTTCATATATATTCCTCCATTTTAGACAATTTTGAAAATTTATCATCCAATATAAAGCTAAAGCGTTCGGACACCCGAACGCTTGTGAATTCTATAAAAATTCCTCATCTATCGGATTTAACCGCAGGACTTAGCACCTTCCTTGCACCGCAATAGGTTGCTGGGCTTCATAGGACCTGTTTCCTCCACCACTCTTGATAAGGCTATTAAATTTTCATTTATATTGTACTCCAAATCAGAACATATGTCAAGTAAATTTATAAAATTATCATCTTTATTTGTAACAATAGTGGGCATTCCTTTTAATAACAGAAGGTGTTTTAAAAGAAATAACCCCTCTGCATAGAAATACAGAGGGGTATATTCATAGGTTACAACATTTGTTAAACCTTAAAACATATTTAATAAGCGAAATAATTAATGCCACCCATTAATATTAAGCCTTGATTAATAGTTCTTAGCTAGGATTTGGAAGTAAGCCTTTGGGTGATCACATACTGGACACATATCAGGAGCATCCTTTCCAACATGAATATGTCCACAATTAGCACATTGCCAAACAGTTTCTTCATCTCTTGAGAATACTTTGTCTTCCTCAACATTTGATAGAAGCTTACGGTAACGCTCTTCATGTTCCTTTTCTATTTTAGCAACTGACTCAAAAAGGAATGCAATCTTAGTAAATCCTTCTTCTTTAGCTACCTTTGCAAATTCAGCATACATTTCAGTCCACTCATAATTCTCACCCTGAGCAGCATCTAGAAGGTTTTCAGGAGTGGAAGCTATTGCGCCACCATCTTGCAAGAGCTTAAACCAAATCTTAGCATGCTCCTTTTCATTATCAGCAGTTTCTATGAAAAGTTTAGCAATTTGCTCATATCCCTCTTTCTTAGCCTTTGATGCATAAAAGGTATATTTATTCCTTGCTTGTGATTCACCCGCAAATGCGGCCATTAAATTAGCTTCTGTTTTTGAACCCTTTAATTCCATTTTATAGTCCTCCTTATTTGTTTTTCTTTAAGTATATAGTTCCGCATAAATTTTTATTATCATCTATGGTGAAAATATACTTATTATATTATACCCAATTTCCATATCACTTGTCAAGGGTTACATAATTGGACGTGGGCAAATATATTAATTTAAAAAGGCTAATATAAATAAATATAATATAAATGCACATAATAATTGTAAATTTATATTTGTATTGGAGAATAGATGTGAAGGATTTAATTGTATTAGAAGATTTATATAAAACCTATGGTGATGAAGATTACAAGGTTGATGCATTAAATGGTGTTAACATTAGTATTAAGAGAGGGGAGTTTACGGCAATCGTAGGAGCATCTGGCTCTGGAAAATCAACCCTTATGAATATAATAGGTTGTTTGGATTCTCCCACTTCTGGTAAGTATATTCTTGATGAAACGGATATTGTAGATTATAATGACAAGGAACTATCGTTAATTCGCAACAAAAAGATAGGGTTTATATTCCAATGTTTTAACTTAGTTTCAGGTTTAACAGCCTTTGAAAATGTCGAATTACCTCTTATTTATAGAGGAATGGATAAGGCAGAAAGAAAAAAACTAGTTATAACCGCGTTAAAAAGGGTATCTCTAGAGGGTAGAATGAATCATAAACCATCAGAAATGTCAGGTGGTCAACAACAACGAGTAGCTATAGCGAGGGCATTAGCTGCACAGCCACCAATAATCCTTGCTGATGAACCTACTGGAAACCTTGATAGGAAGTCGGGGGAAGATGTGATGGAAATGATATGCGAATTGCATAGGCAAGGAAAAACTATTGTGCTTATAACTCATGATATGAAAGTTGCAAAAATGGCGGAAAGAATTATTCAAATTTCAGACGGAAAGGTAACAAAAGTTTTCAATTAATTTTTTTTATGTTACAGAGAGAAAAAGCAAATCAATAATCCTTGAAAGGTTACAAATATATGTTATAATATAAATAAAAAAGGTGCTTCTGTGATAAGCAGTCAGCCCCAAGTAGTACTTGATTAAAAAATAATCGCTAGCTTTTTGGGGAGTGGGCGATTATCTTTTCTGCATATATCTAAAATTATATTCGGCTGTTTATATGAGTATTATCAGCTTTATATGGTTTGATTTTGAAGTTCATTTCTGTGAGAAAACACAACTTTGAGTTGACAGACATGGATTGTATATGTTAATATAAGTGAATAGTGAACATGAATTAGCAAGTGTAGGAAGTATCTTTTATTTATAATATGAATGGGGTAAGCTTATGAAGAAAAATATTATGACAATTATAACCACCATCTTAGTATGTGTTTTAGCTGTTGGTTGTTCAGGAAAAACTGATTCATCATCGGGTGGGAGGATAAATAATAAAGAAATTCTTGATACTGCTAGTAGCAATCTGTTGATAGATGGGGTTGCGGTAGCTACACCATTTTGTCTTAATGATTTAGGGGAAGGATTTAAATATGACAAGAATAGATATTTCTCAGAAACAGAAAAAGGAGATTATTACCTTGTAACCTATATTATGCATGATGATGTGATGATTTTAGAGGTTCAAATATATGGGCTTACTGAAGAACATAAGACAAACGAGGAGCTATTGAATTCAACAAATATAGATTATATTTCCTCTGAACTTGCACTTGGGGGAGAGATTACCTTTGGAGGAGTTAGTGTAGGCGATGATATAACTGTGTTAAGTGATTGGGGTGAGCCTAGTGAGAAGAAAGAGGGATTTATAAGGTTTAAAGGTTATGATGAAAATAAACTAAAAGGAACATTATCCTTTACGCATAGCAGGGCTGAAGAGGAGAAAATCGATAAAATTTCACTTTTTATGTATAAATAGAAAAAAGGATGCCATCATGGTATCCTTTTTTAATGCATTTATTCAAGTTTAATAAGCTCATCAAATTTTTCATCCATAAGGTTTTTAATATACTCAATTTCCGTACATTTCTGATGCATGAGTTTGAAATCAGAATAAACCTCATCCTTAGTAATTTCAATTTGCAAATTATCAAGTTCAAATTGTAAATTATCCAGTTCTTTTTCTAAAACCTTAATTTTATTACGACGTTGAACTTCTAGGCTACGTTGTTCCCTTGTTCGATATGCTTTAATTCCCTTTGTTTCTGCCTCTTGTTTTGCAAGTTCTTGTTTTTGTTGTTCTTCAAGCCTTTGCCTTTCTATTTCCCTTTCACGCTTTGCCTTTAAATAAAAATCGAAATTGCCATCAAAGATTTCTACATTATCAGGATTAATTTCTATTATCTTAGTTGCGAGCTTATTTAGTAGATATCTATCATGTGATACAAAAATAATTGTGCCATCATAATCCATCAAGGCTTGTTCAAGCACCTCTTTTGTTATTAGGTCGAGATGGTTTGTTGGTTCATCAAGTAGCAATATATTGCCCCTTTCAAGCATCATAACAGCGAATCGGACTTTTGCACGCTCACCACCACTGATTACACCAATTTGCTTAAAAACATTTTCACCTATAAGTCTAACTTTACCTAAGAGGCTACGGATTTCAAAATCACTAAGGCTTGGATATTTATCATGAATTTCATCAAAGACAGAATTATTAGGATTTAGTATGGTGTTTTCCTGTTCAAAATATGATATCTTCACATTCGATGCCCAGTGGATTTTTCCCTTATGCGGAAGTTTTCCTTGCAATACCTTTAAGAGAGTAGATTTTCCCACACCATTATCGCCAATAATAGCAACCTTTTCACCACGTTTCACCTCGAAGGAAATATTATCAGCAAGGGTTTTTTTATTTTCATTTTCACCTACTGAAATATCAATATTCTCCACACAGAGCAAATCAAATGGGGGCATTATATCATAATCAAGTCTAATTTTAGACGCTTTTACAGGTGCGAAAGGCTTATCGATAATTTCCATTTTCTCAAGCGTTTTCACTCTACTTTGGGCACTTTTAGAGGTTGAAGCACGTGCAATATTCCGAGCAACATAATCCTCAAGCTTTGCGATTTCTTTTTGTTGCTTATCATACTCTTTTTGTTGGCGAATAACAGCCTCTTCTTTAAGTCTTGTATAAGCGGTATAATTTCCCCTATAGCGTGTGAGGATTCCTCTTTCAATCTCACACACACTCCGCACAAGGGAATCAAGGAAATATCTATCATGGGATACAATTAACAATGCACCCTTGTATGACTTGAGATAATCCTCAAGCCAGAGTACAGTTTTAAAATCAAGGTGGTTGGTAGGCTCATCAAGTATGAGTAAATTAGGTTCTTCAAGCAAGAGTTTTGAGATTGCAAGCCTTGTTTTCTCACCACCACTGAATCCAGAAACAACCCTATTAAACTGGCTTTCATCAAAGCCCATACCACTTAATACGGTTTTAATTTTTACATCTATAAGATATCCGTCCTTAGCCTCAAAAACGGTGGTAAGACGTGAATATTCCTCTGTAAGCATAGAGATATCCTCGCTTGCCTTTTTAGAAATTTCCTGTTCAAGTTCACGCATTCTATTATGGATGTCTAGAAGTTCGTGGAAAACGCTTTTCATTTCATCAATAACTATATTGTCATTATCCAAAGCACCAGTTTGTTCAAGATAACCTATTGTAATCTTATTAGAAAACGAAATAATCCCGTCTTCATCAGTGAATCTATCAGGCAATTCGTTCCCTGTAAGGATACGAAGTAATGTGGTTTTTCCACAACCATTTGCTCCAATAAGACCTATTCGGTCATTATCCTCAATTATCAGGTTCACATTTTTAAGTACCTGATTACCGTTATAGAATTTATTTATATTTATTAAAGATGCTAACATATTTCGACTCCAGACTTTGTTTTATAACTATACTTCGAGTATATAGCAACAAGAAGGCTTTGTCAAGGTTTAGACATAAAGAGCAAGCACCGAGTTAATCCACTCAGTGCTTGTCTAAATATATATAAATTTATTTAATGGGGGGCAAATCAAATTCCTAATCTATGCTTTTTAAGATATATTAAATCGAAAACATTAATAACTTCATCATTATTAAAATCCATAGAAGATATTATTTCATCTTGATTAGGTTTATTTAATAAGATGCTGATTGACCAATTGGTTGTTTTCTCTATATCAATAATTATTTCAGAAGGATTTTCTTCTTCTGTTTCAGTTGTTATCTCTGTTTCGGT
>JAAYSW010000050.1 GCA_012523875.1 Clostridiales bacterium | reverse complement strand
TTTCCACCAACAATCGTTCCCTTGCCACGATTTACAAGTAAAGTATCATCACATTCAATTTCAGAATCGATAATCACTTCTGTTTCAATCTTCTCACCTGCAGATACCTTGCAATTTTCAATATATTTAATTTTTATGCTACCTTTTGCTTCGATAATGCCCCTAGCACCACCATTCACTCCACGCTGAATTGAGATATTCCCCCCCGCCTGAATCAATGCACCAGCCTCAACATTACCTCTTATAGTGATATTTCCGTCCGATTTAACAGAAAATCCTTCACGCACCTTACCCTTAATTAACACATCTCCAGCAAAATTTATATTCCCAACAGATATATCGACATCCCCTGGTATTGTCAACAGGTTTTGTATATGGAAAGCTCCTTTATCAAAACTTACATGGCCATCTATTAATGCTACAAGCATCGTTCCATCTTCGGAAATTTGTGTATTCTTTCCACGAGGTATTGGTGGCATCTTGCCAATATAGCCTTTTACTTCGTTTCCATAGACATCCATACCGCTTTTGGGCTCTACAGGAGGTATGATTTTACAAATAGGACTATCTTTATGAATGCTATGGATGAGATTCAATTCCTTAAAATTAATTCTTCCATCATCAGTTTCCTTAATTTCTACCTCTGATTTCCTAGGAACAATATCAATAATTTCACCATTCTTGCCATCGATACATTCCATGCCTCTAGCTATCCTAATTAGTTTAAAATATAGCTTTTTTTCAGCTATCCTAACCATCATATTATTATCTGTTCCATATATAATCTTCTTATCCTCTAGAGCATTCTTTAACATTTCTACTGAAATTTCTTCGCCACCACTCCTTGGGGGATATATAAAAATCCATGCGTGCATATTATCAGGCGATACTCTGATAAAAATGTACGCATCTTTACTAGCTTTGTTATCAATTTCATCGCTTTTTGCTAATACCTTTTTAGCTGTGTTATATAATTCATTATCATGCTCATCAACATCATCCTTGAACATATCAAATTCGACTATATCATCTATTTTACTAATTCCACCATATGCACTCAAATCATAGGATTCTAAATCAGAATCAATATCATCATCTATAACACCATCTATAGTTTCATCATGCTGTTCTGCTGGGATTTTCCTTTTTTCATTTTCTAGGATATTATGATATAATTCTTCTGATTTTATTGTAATATCATTTATAAGTACTTTAATTTCTTCTATACCAAAGCCTGTTTTTGTGGATGAATTATCTTTATTAGACTCATAAATATCCTTGAACTCTTCGAAAACATACTCTAGTGGATTATATTTAATTTCTTCTTTACCATTCCAGAGTTCCCAAATGCTGTATGCAGGGCTATCCTCGCCTAATTGCATATCCCTTGGTAGATTTTTTTCTTCCTCTACTTGGGCATTAATTGGCTCCTCTTTAATATTATTCAAATCTGCATTAGTCTTCTTTTCAGCCTTTCTCTTAAAAAAACCTTTAATCCCTTTATTATGTTTTTCTTTATTATTAGCCATGAACATTAATCATCCTCTGCATACTAAATTTTAACCTGCCTTTTTTTGCGAAGCTGTTCACTTTGCTTTTTAAACAAATATGACCATAATGAATCCCTATCGTCATATTTGTTAAATAAGAATTCACAACCATACTGGCTTAAATTACCATCATCCCGATTGATAAGCCTAATTATCCTACATGGATAACAAAGTGCCTTACCCTTCAGCACTAACTCTACCATTATAGTAGAACCAATAGCAATATCATACTTTACCTCTAGCCTTAGCCCACATAGACTCATATCTTTAATCGTTACAGGTATTTTTTCTGAGAAATTAGATTCATCAAGAATAATAGAAGCATCCAAATCTACATCTACTCTAAAAAAATTCCTTCTATCATGATCAGCAAGCTCTAATATATTTACAACCTTCATTTCCTTCCTTGTTGATGTAAAGACTTCACCTGATAATGCTCTGAAACCATATTTACTACTTATAATATTAATTTTTACTTTAGTACCACATTTAATTAACTGTAGTGAGTTATTGTTTTTCTCAGAAATTTTAATATAGTCCTCACCTATCTCTTTTATCATCCCAACAGCAAGTAATGAATTTTCCATCGTTTTAATTTCGCAAATTGACGATTCATATTCAAAGGATATAGGTACCATGACAACAACCCCCTTAAAATAACAAATTAATAATCCATGTGAATGTTAATTTTCCTTTTTATCTGAGCGTATTTCCCTGCGATTGCTCATAATTGATTTTAGATTCTCTCTTGGTTCCATTTGTCCTTTATTTCCACCATTATTTTTAATTTCTGATGATGTTTTTAGCAACTGGCAATATATTGCCGCAATAACCTCATATAGTTCAGGTGGAATACTATTACCTACCTCTAACATACATAAAAGTGAAGCAGCACTGTCATCCCTAAAAACAGGTATACCATTATTCTCCGCTATATCTATTATCTTATCAGCAATTGAGCCATATCCTGAGGCTATAACAATTGGTGCATTATCTACCTCACTATTATATTTTAATGCAACTGCTTTACTCTTTTTAGATTTTGACATCTACACCAGTCCTTTTATGTGGTAATGTTTTAAACACCTCTAAAAGAGATCGAGTTTTTTCTAACTTATCTACTTTAATATTTTCAAAATAATATTCTGAAAAAGAGATACATTTTATAAAATCTTCTTTGAGCTTAGAGAAAGTTTCTACATAGCTTGGTGGGCAAAGCAGATTAAAATTTATCTTTTTATCCTCGACAAATAGCTCTGTTTCGAACTGTCCCACCCCTTCAATATCAAAAACTATAAGCATATGTATGCACTTATTGTCGCCTGATTTTCCCCTATTCTCATCGGGACTTCCATCTGGATCTATCCAAACTTCAGCAAAGGATTTTAATCCAAAGTAATTAACTGGGATAATAAAATGTAAAAGGGGGGTAAAGTTACATGGGGAGGATAATAGACTATATACGATTTTATCTATATTCTCCGAATTTAGCATTCTTATTTCCTTATTTTCGTCCTGCTTATTAATAATATCAGCAATAATGTCCATGGTTTCAGAATTTTTTAGTGCATTCATATTTCCACTTTTAATATCACGCATAAAAGCATTTACTAAGTTAATAAGTTCATTTTTAGACTGATTTCCATCCAGCATAACTAATAAATTTCGAACAGATTGGTTTAAGAAATCCGTATTATCATTAAATCTTGAAAGATTATACTCAGTAATCGATGCTAATTTTGATATTTTTGAATTATATAGGATACTGCCCTCTATTTCATTTAAGACTATAGCTACTTCTTTTTTTAAAGTATTAAAATTTTCATCTGCATCAGCATCCCTTAGTTTTTCTGATAATGCTAGTATCTTATCCGATAAAGTCCTACTTGCACTTAGACTTTTACCTAAATAATTCAGATTATTCCCAATTGCATCTAGAATATCCCGCCTATTCATCTCATGATTAATAGCTTTAAGTAAAGTTGCAACACTTAATTTCGTATCATTATCAGGGTTTATCCCTATAACACCACGTAAAAAGTCGAATAAATCCCCCTTAAACGATGTCGCTTGATTCTCCTGCTTAATCATCTCTGAGGCTATATCCTCAGGTTTAATTAATAATGAGCTAAACATTTTCTGAATTTCCTCAGTAAACGCTTTATTATTCATAGGAATAAGCTGAATTATCTCCTCTAGCATGTAAATATTTTTCAGAAAACTAACTGTAACGGCTGGATCCTTTAACAAATTCATAAGGATAGTCGGCTTGCCATCCTTATCAATCATACCACCGTAATTCTTCAGCATTTCTGATCCTGCATCGTTTACTTGTGCAACTCTAGTTACGTCTATTGGATTAAATGGTGGGGCATCTGGTCCTGAAACTTGTTTTGTAGGATTAATTTGTCCTCTATTTATTAATGGTGTTGTTACCTTAAGCATATCAGCCATAATTAATCCCTCCCCCACTATTATTTATAATAGCTTTATCCTCGTAAATTATTCACTATTTGCTCTAGTTCGTCCGCTGTTGTAACCACCCTTGCACTAAATTGGTATGCCTTTTGTGATAAAATTAAATCTGCCATCTCTTCTGCAATATTAGTATTTGAACGCTCTAAAGATGTTGTATAAATTTTATTATCTGCCTCTGGTGCTAGACGTGGTTCGCCAGATATATCCGTTGGTAAAAAACTAGTCTTATTAATTTTCTGCAAACCATATGGATTATCAAATGTAAAAACGCCCAATCTATCAGCTATTACCGCATTATCAATTTCATTTGTTTCTGTATTATATTGAACCGTAATTCTTTGTTGATTTGAATCTAAAACATATCCCCCATCAGAAGACACAAGATAGTTCCCATCCTGTTCAACACTTATATCAAATGCACCATTCCTTGTATACTCTATCCTGCCATCACGATTAATTGCAAATAAACCATCGCCAGCAATTGCAAAATCTAGTGCATATCCTGTATTATGCAAATGCCCTTGGTTATAGAGTAAATCCTGTGAGCTAATCTTTACACCATGCCCAGTTAGAACCCTCTCACCCTCGTTGCGTGTGAGGTTTTGATTAATATCCATAGTCGATTTAATTAAGCTATTAAAAGATGATTTATCAGATTTATAGCCATATGTATTTATATTAGCAACATTATTTGCTATTATATCAATATTATGTTGATACGCTCTCAAGCCTGATGCACCTGTATAAAACGCTATATTCATTATTCATCCTCCTATCCTATGCTTGCTAATGTTGCAGCCTTTGCATTCATTTGGTCAATTATACGTAATGCTGAACTGCATGATGAGAATGCCCTTTGTGCTTCAATAAGCCTTGTATATTCTAAATTCATATCAGTATTTGAACGCTCTAGTACATTCTGATATACAGTAGCATTGTTTAATTCTACAACCCCTGATGCTGAATAAAGTCCATTATTATATTTAATCATATTTGCATTTTCAGCTGGCATTGTGATTAGTAACCTATCTAAATACTGACCATCTGAACTAAAAATACTACCATCATTACTAACCATGAAATCAGAGGAACCATTAAGATTTATTGCTCCATTTTGCCCTAATACCCTTCCGATTCCACTTAAAACCAGATATCCTTCTTGGTCTATATTAAAACTGCCATTACGTGTCATATACTGTCTTTCTTCACCTTGAATATTAAAGAAACCCTCTCCTACAATAGCCATATCAAATGGATATCCTGTTTCATCAAGTGAACTACCACTGAAATTAGTAATAACATCATCAACAAGGCTAACAGCTGAACCAACACCTATCTGCTCTGTATTATTTTTCTCTATCCTTGTTAAAAACTCCTGATCAAAAGTAGTTGCAATTAAACGTTCGCTTTTATAACCAGTTGTTTGTGAGTTTACAAGATTATTTGAGATTATATTTAAATTTCTTTGCTGTACCAACATACCTGATGATGCAGTATAAAATCCTGATAGCATAAGCTGACCACCTTTCGTTTTAAACCTATATTATTAAGTTTATCACACATAAATATTAACGTCAATTAATTCAAACTAATTCATATAAACTTAACAGCAGGTACATTTTATTATGCTAATTCGTTCATATAAACATCCATTTTACTCTTGAGTTTTAATATTGCACGAGAATGTAGCTGTGATACACGTTGTGGTGTAACATCCATAATTTTTGCAATATCAGCAAATAATAAATCCTCATAGTAATATAAAGTTATTAACAACTTCTCACGCTCAGTCAGAGAATCTATCCCTTCCTTCAAAACTTCCCTTATTTCATTCTTCATAAGGTTTTTTTCTGGATAAACATCATCATATGATGATGAATCCATTACATCACCGAATTGTGATACATTTTGTATTAGTTCCTCAAAGGATAATGTTATCGCATTTGTAGATTCGAAATTATATTGTGATAATTTTTCTACTGATATGCCCATTCTTTCTGCAATCTCTTTCTGAGTCGGTTCACGCATAAGTTCATTACTAAGCTGATTATAAGTTTCAGTTATTGCCTTTGAAGTTGAACGAACCCTCCTTGGGACAAAATTTTGTTTTCGTACTAAATCAATTATTCCACCCCTCACTCTCATAAAGGCATATGATTCAAATTTTATCCCTCTTGATACATCAAATCTTTCAATGCAATCAATTAAAGAAATAACACCTTGATTAACCATATCTTCAATTTGTGCATAGCCAGAAACTATCCCTCTTAATTGAACAGCTGTCGCTTTTGGTATATACATAAAATTCATGACTAATTGGTTTCGTATATTAATGTCTTTTGTTTCTCTATATTTTTTATGGAGAACTAAAAATTCGTCTTCGGTTAGATTGTTAGTTTTATTATTCAATTCCAATTTTTATCACTCCATTCTATGCTTTTGGTTCTACCGATATACTGCCCAATGATTGTACTTGTATTTGGCTATCAATTTCATTGAATGATAACACCATTACATTAGGATAAAACTGGTCAATAAGCTTCTTAAAATACATTCTTACCATCGGTGAAGTTAGAACTATTGGTACTTGAACTAAGTCCTTAATTTTATCTATTTCGGCTGTAGCTGATACTATTATCTTTTGAATTGATGCTTGGTCAAGTGCTAAATATGAGCCACTTTCAACTTGTTTAACTGAATTCGCAATCATATTTTCTATGCTTGTATCAAGGCTAACCACCTTCATCTGACCTGCCTCAGCAAACTTTCTTGATATCGTTCTCTTTAATGATTGGCGAACATATTCGGTGAGCATATCTATATCTTTAATCTTTCCAGCATAATCACCTAATACCTCAAGTATTGTTTCTAAATCCCTTATAGGTATATGTTCCTCAAGTAATTTTCCCATAACTTTTTGTAAATCATTAATTGTAACCAAATTTGGCACTGTATCATTAACAATTGAATCATTTGTCTTTTTAAGGTTTTCAAGCATATTACCAACTTCCTGTCGGCTGAGTAACTCTCTTGCATGTGATTTAATTATTTCAGATAAATGTGTTAT
>JAAYSW010000049.1 GCA_012523875.1 Clostridiales bacterium | reverse complement strand
CTTCCATATAATTTCTATAATTAAACTCTAATCTTTCTAAGTGATACTCTTTTCTATTGTGAAGATTAAATTAAACTGTGGTATTTACCTTAGATGTTTTTTATGTTAAAATATAAGATAGCTAATCCTTTAGGAGGTATAAAAATGATTTATGTAACTGGTGATATGCATGGGGATATAACAAGATTTAAATCCCGTAGCTTTAATAAAATTAAAAAAGGTGATACTCTAATAATTTGCGGTGACTTTGGTTTCATTTGGGACGGAACCAAAAAAGAACAAGCTATTTTGAGGAAATTGGGCAAATTAAAGTATACCGTTGCTTTTATTGATGGTTGTCATGAAAATTATGATATCCTTGAGGGATATGAGCCAACTCAATGGAATGGTGGCAAGGTTCGTGTTATTAGTGGCAGGCTTATCCAACTCATGAGGGGTCAAGTTTTTAATATAGATGATAAAAAAATCTTCACCTTTGGCGGTGGAAATAGCCAAGACTTTGATATAAGATTTGAATCTAATACCTGGTGGGAGCGTGAACAACCGACACCGCACGAAATAGATGAGGCTAGGATTAATTTAGAAAAAAACAACAATAAGATTGATTACATATTTACTCATGAGCCACCTTTATCCCTTAAAAAATGCCTTGGTGTTGATACTTCTGAACATCTAGAAGTCCATAGTTTTTTTGAAGAAATAATTAAGGGCTGTACATTCAAACGTTGGTATTTTGGCAAATGTCATATAAATAGGGTCATACCACAAAAGTTCTATTCAATATTTGATGATGTTCTAAAAGTTGAATAAAGCCTAATAAAGATATCACTTTCATTAATCTTCTTTAAGTTCTATTGTTAATGGGAGTGGTTTTTTTACATAGAAATCTACTGCTTTATTTTTATTTTCAATAGATACTTCCATTTCAGAACCAGCATATTCCCCATCAATAGTCCATGCAATTTCCGTTTCAGAATAAAATGATATTTTAGATGTTCTAAAGAATAACACCCTATCGTTTATTTTACTCTCTTTTATATTTAATAATGATGCTACTATAAGATTGAGTTCCACTACACTACTCGGCTTTTTTATTATCGTAACTTCATAAACACCATCGTCAAGTAAAACATCATCTTGTGATAAAAACCCACCTATTGATGATGAATTTGTAATCATACCAAAAACAAACTCATCTTCAATAATATTCCCATCATATTCTATCCTCATTTTATATGATTTTAAGCTACCCATACGCTTTAGCCCTTCGAGAATATATGCAGAATGTCCTATTATATTTTTAAATTGTTGTGGGGTTTCGTAAGAAACATCTGTGAATGCACCGAATGCTGCAATATATGTGAAATATCTCTCATTAAATGAACCTATATCGCAAGAGAAAGGTTCACCATCTACAATCCATTCAGCTGCATTAATGACCTTCTTCGGAATGCCCAATGTTTTAGCAAAATCGTTAGTTGTGCCTGTTGGTATATATCCTAGTGGCAGCTTATTATCCGATATCATAATCCCGTGTATAACTTCATTTAATGTGCCATCCCCACCTGAACAAACTATTAAATCATAACTTCCCTCTGAACAAACTTTTCTTATTTTTTCGCATGCATCCATATGACATTGCGTAGGATATGTTGTAACAATATATCCTCCTTTAGTGAAAATATCAATAATTCTCCATAACCTAGATTTTATAGAGCTACTCCCTGTTGAAGAGTTTTTCCCAGATGAGGGATTAAAGATAAAAAATAACTTTTTCATGTATATACCCCCGTTTTTGTAATTACTCTTGTCAAATATCCTATATAATATTATTATACATTCAAAATGCTTTTATTTCAATAAGTATTACATAATTTTATTGTGTTTTATTAAATGTAAAGAAAAACTGTTATTTTCTTGACAAAGTATGCTTAAATGAGTTAAAATGAATATGATAATATCTGAAAGGAATGATAAATTAATGGGGTTAACCTTAACGGAGAAAATCCTTAATAATCATATTGTTGATGGTGAGCCGATTAAAGGTACTGAAATCGGCATAAAGATTGATCAAACGCTTACTCAAGATGCAACTGGTACTATGGCATATTTAGAGTATGAGGCAATGGGGGTTCCAAGAGTAAAAACAGAACGTTCTGTTGCTTATATCGACCATAATACTTTGCAAAGTGGATTTGAAAATGCAGACGACCATAGGTATATTGGCAGTGTTGCTAAAAAGCATGGTATTTATTTTTCAAGACCTGGCAATGGCATTTGCCATCAGGTTCATTTAGAGAGATTTGGTATACCTGGTAAAACGCTTATAGGCTCTGATAGCCATACACCAACAGGTGGTGGGCTAGGAATGATTGCTATAGGTGCGGGTGGCCTGGACGTAGCGGTTGCTATGGGGGGCGGTGCCTACTACATTACTTATCCTAATATTGTAAAAGTAGAGCTTACAGGAAAGCTCAAGCCATGGGTTTCTGCAAAAGATGTAATTCTTGAGGTTTTAAGAAGACTATCTGTTAAGGGTGGAGTTGGCAAGGTAATTGAATACTCTGGTGAGGGAGTAAAGACATTATCTGTTCCTGAAAGAGCAACTATTACAAATATGGGAGCTGAATTGGGTGCAACTACTTCAATATTCCCATCCGATGAGATTACAAAGCAATTCTTGAAAGCACAGAAGCGTGAAGAGGACTATATTCCTTTAGCTGCTGATGAGGATGCTGTTTATGATGAAGTTGTTGAAATAAATTTAAGCGAGTTAGTTCCACTGGCTGCTTGCCCACACTCTCCTGATAATATTAAAACTGTTGATGAAATCGGCAATATAAAAATAGATCAAGTCTGTATTGGCTCATGTACAAACTCATCATTATTGGATATGATGAAGGTTGCACATATTTTAAAAGGAAAAACAGTCCATCCAGATGTTTCACTTTCTATTGCCCCTGGTTCAAAGCAAGTGTTGAATATGCTTGCAGAGAATGGTGCTTTATCTATAATGATTGAAGCTGGTGCGAGGATTCTTGAAAGTGCTTGTGGGCCTTGTATCGGTATGGGACAATCTCCTAATTCAAACGGCATCTCATTACGAACATTTAACAGAAACTTTGAAGGCCGTTCTGGTACTAGGGATGGACAGATATATCTTGTATCACCTGAAATGGCTGCTATTTCATCCATAACTGGTGTGTTTACTGATCCAAGAGAAATTGGAGAAATGCCTGAATTTAAGTTGCCTGAAACCTTCTTAATAAACGATAACATGGTTGTAGCTCCTGTTGATGAAAAAGACATGGATAGTGTTGAGATTTTAAGAGGTCCAAATATTAAGCCCTTCCCGACGACTGTTCCTCTTGCAGATAGCATTGAAGCAAAATGTTCACTAAAGGTCGGGGATAATATCACAACTGACCATATTATGCCTGCTGGTGCTAAAATATTGCCACTTCGCTCTAACATTCCAGCTATATCAAAATTTTGCTTCACAGTATGTGATGAGGATTTCCCTGATAGAGCATTGGAATTTGGTAAGAGCATAATTGTAGGTGGCTCAAACTATGGACAGGGTTCATCAAGAGAACACGCTGCTTTAGCACCACTTTATTTAGGTGTAAAGGCAGTATTAGTTAAATCATTTGCAAGAATTCACCGTTCTAATCTCATCAATTCTGGAATTATACCACTTACATTTAAGAATGAGGCTGATTATGATAATATTTCATTGAATGATGAGTTGGTGCTTGCAGATATAAAATCTAAGGTTGAAAGTGGAGCAAATGAGCTAACACTTTTAAATAAAACAAATGGTAAAGAAATACCTGTACTTTGCGAATTGAGTGGGCGTGCAAAGGATATAATATTAGCAGGTGGATTACTTAATTATACAAAGATGCAGCTAAGTTAGGTTTAATTTATATATAGTAAACTAGATTTAGTATTGGAATTATTTGGGTGCACAATTAACACAATGGTTTGGGATTTTATAATTATAATGGAGGTATATATAGATGGCAGATAAAATTCAGATGAAAACTCCTCTTGTTGAGATGGATGGAGATGAAATGACGAGGGTTCTTTGGAAATGGATAAAAGAAATTTTGCTTGAACCGTATATTGATTTAAAAACTGAATATTATGATTTAGGATTAGAATATAGGAATGAAACCAATGACAAGGTAACCTTTGATAGTGCAGAAGCGACAAAAAAATATGGTGTAGCTGTTAAATGTGCTACAATTACACCTAATGCTGAAAGGGTAACTGAGTATAAATTAAAGGAGATGTGGAAATCACCTAATGGCACAATTCGTGCTATTTTAGATGGGACAGTATTCAGAACTCCTATTTTAGTGAAAGGCATAACACCTTTCATTCCAACATGGACAAAGCCTATAACCATTGCCCGTCATGCTTATGGGGATATTTACAAAAACGTAGAAATGTATGTAGAAGATGGTGGAAAAGCTGAACTTGTTTATACTGATAAGAATGGAAATGAAACTCGTCAGGTTATTCATGAATTTACTAATGGTGGGATTATACAGGGAGTTCATAATACCGATGATAGTATAGCTAGTTTTGCTAGGGCATGTCTAAATTATGGGCTTGATTTGAAACAAGATGTATGGTTTGCAACTAAGGATACAATATCTAAGCAGTATGATCATAGATTTAAAGATATATTTGCTGAAATTTATGATAATGAGTATAAAGATAAGTTTGAGGAAGCAGGTATTGAATACTTCTACACATTAATTGATGATGCTGTTGCGAGAGTTGTTCGTTCAGATGGTGGATATATTTGGGCATGCAAAAACTATGATGGTGATGTTATGTCTGATATGGTTGCAACTGCTTATGGAAGTCTTGCTATGATGACATCAGTGCTTGTATCGCCAGAGGGTGTATATGAATATGAAGCTGCACATGGTACTGTTCAAAGGCATTATTATAGGTATCTAAAAGGTGAAAAAACCTCTACAAACTCTGTTGCGACTCTGTTTGCATGGACTGGAGCATTGAGAAAAAGAGGGGAATTAGATAATATACCAGAGCTTTGTAATTTTGCTGATAAGCTTGAAGGGGCTACAATTCAAACAATAGAAGATGGAATAATGACGGGTGATTTAATATCACTATCAAGTCTTGATAATAAGAGGAAGGTTGATTCTGAGGAATTTCTACATGAAGTTAACACAAGACTAAAGGCAAGCTTAAATTAATACAGAAGTATTTGCCATTTGGAGGGGAATATTTTGAAGAACTCTGTTTCACAATCAGTAATCAAGCGTTTGCCAAGATATTACAGGTTCTTGGGTGAACTTGATGCACAGAATATAACTAGAATATCATCAAGAGAGTTATCGGAAAAAATGGGCATTACTGCATCACAAATTAGGCAAGATTTGAATTGCTTTGGTGGTTTTGGACAGCAAGGCTATGGATATAATGTAAAGGCATTACAAATTGAGATAGGAAAGATTTTAGGATTAGATTATAAAATTAAAACGATTCTTATCGGTGCTGGTAACTTAGGAAAGGCACTTGTTGCCCATATAAATTTTAATAAGCGTGGCTTTGAGCTTATTGGTATATTTGATAAAGACCCTTCTGTTTGTGGAATTAATTTATCGGGTATAAAGGTATCTAATATTGATGAACTTGAAGAGTTTTGCAAGGAGATTTCACCAGTAGTGGCAGTTTTATGCATCCCAAAAACAGCATCACAAGAGATAGCAAATAGGCTTGTTACATATGGGATAAAGGGCTTTTGGAATTTCAGTCATTATGATTTAAGACTTGATTACGAGGACATCGTCGTTGAGAATGTACATTTAGGTGATAGCTTAATGGTATTGTCATACGGCTTATGTAATATTTTAAATAACGAATAGAAAAGAAACGGCTGTAGGGGGTAAAATACTTACAGCCGCAGGTTTATTATGCTTGATTTCCTTAATATTATTTAGTATAATGATATCAGTTATTGCAAACATTTTTAATTTAATATTAACATGGTAAGAATTTGATTAATATACTAATACAGTATTTAAATTATTTATATAATATTTGATATAGGGGGAGTAGTATGGCTTATCATGCATTAATTTTATCCACAGCAGCTGGTTTATCAACACTTTTAGGAGCTGTTCTCGTATTTTTTAATAAAGGTAAAAGTAAAAAAATCCTTTGTATATCGCTTGGATTTGCAGCGGGGGTTATGATTAGTGTATCATTCACAGATTTATTCCCAAATGCGTTAAGTTTGTTATCATCACAGTTAGGAAATAGATGGGGTAATGTTTTATCTGTTATAACCTTAGCAATTGGAATCTTTTCGGCGTCACTATTAGATATGTTTGTTCCACACCAAGAATATGATGATGAAACGGGAGAAAAATCTCATAATGATATATTTAAGGTTGGATTTGTTTCCACGCTTGCAATTGCATTACATAACTTTCCAGAGGGAATAGCAACATTTATGGCTGCTTATAAGGATGTTGAATTAGGAATTGCAATAGCTTTTGCAATAGCATTACATAACATTCCTGAAGGTGTGTCTGTGGCTATGCCCATTTACTACGCAACTGGAAGTAAATCAAAAGCGTTAAAATATACATTTATATCAGGAATAACTGAGCCAATTGGAGCTATATTAGCATTTTTAATTTTAAAGCCTTTTATAAATGATGCAGTGTTAGGAGGAATTTTTGCATTTGTAGCTGGCATTATGATTTACATTTCTATCGAGGAGCTATTACCTTCCTCCCGTCAATATGGATATAACAACCATGCGTTAATTGCAACATTTGTTGGAATTTGTATAATGCCACTAACGCATGTAATATAACTGTCTATCTATAAAGGTTTCATGTTTTAATTGTTCAATTTATTTTGTTATTAAATTGCGTTTAACAAATTAAAGATATAGGAGAAAAGAATGCAAAAGAATCTAAAAAAATGGTTTTTTAATAACAGACCTAAGCTATCAATCTTGTTGATTATTCTAGTTATAATACAATTCGTGACGATATGCTATTTTAATTTTACGAAAAGTGAGTGCTTTTTAGATTTTGATTCCGCTCTTGCTTTACGCCACGGTATAGATATGTGGAGGAATAAGGCTATATTCTTCGAAAACTTTGCGTATGTATCATCACTTGAACTAGATTGTGCATCGTTTTGGGCAGCACCCCTCGTCATTTTAACAGGAAATATTTCGCTTTCATTCGGCATTGTTCATATGTTATTAACAGCACTTATTATATTCATTATTCTTGATATTTTTCACACGATTGATGCTGAATTTTGGTGTGCAGCACTTTCTGTTATTTTTGTAATGACACCATATATGTATGGTCAACTCGAATATTTTAATATGATTTTTATCTCAGCAGGGCAATATGGTTTTAGGGTGATATCGGTACTGCTGTTAATAGATTTATTACTGAAACCCAATTATAAGTGCATAAAAAATAAAATTATAATTATTATATATATGTTCTTTTTATTCATTACAGCATTATCGGGTGGAAATTATATATTATTAATGGGAATAGCCCCACTTATGCTTAATGAAGTAATTAATATGATTAAGAATCAGAAAATTGATTTTAAAAAACCAACTAACATCTTATTGCTTACAAGTGGAATAATATCCTTAATAGCTATTTCGATAAGGAATTATAATATTGGTGCAGGAACTACTAGCCGCAGCACATTAAACTTATCTGCTGCATCTGAATTTATGGATAATGTTTTTAATTGCATAGTTGGTATATTTATGCTTTGTGGGGGGATTACCCATTCACCAAGCATACCTATAACCTCATTGGGTGGGGTAGCAAGAATATTTAAATTATTATTTGTAGCAATTTGTATAATAGTTGTTCCTATATTAGTCTATAAACATAGAATGTATAAAAAAACACAGCTTTTTCAAATGGCTTTTACCATAGCAGCTGTTAATCTATTTGTATTAGCGATAACGCAATCAGTATATGGCTCACCAGTTTTTGAACAGAGGTATCATATTTTGTGGTTCGTTCCAATTATGTTAACATGTGGGTTATGTTTTTCTTACTTTACGAGATTGAATAATAACCATTATCTAAATAACTGTATTTTTATATTTTTTATGGTGACTCTATCGTTAGCTAACTTGCAGGGGTTTAAAAAAGTTTACGAAGCCTCTACAGAAGGCTATGACTTTTCTAGTGAGGTTATATTAATTTCAGATAAATATAATACAGACACTATAATATTATATGGCGATTATGATAAGGCACATATTATAAGAGCGTTAGATTATACTAAAAACGCTATTAGCTTGCATGATGAAGATGTATTTTCAGCAGTTATACTTGATTATTCTTATGAAGAAGCTGATAGTGCAATTCTTGGTACTAATAATATTTTTGTAGCAAGTAATGAAGAATTTAAAACTCTGCCTATTTATTTTAAAAATAGATATACCCTTGTAGAAACTATAAATGGTGTTAATTATTATTATACAGAAAATAATCCTTTCGATATGTATAGCGGCCTACCAAGATCCTATAACATAGCATATAACTTTCCATACATTCCAAGCTATAAGCACGCTTATTCTGTAATTAATGAGGATGGATATTTAATTTCAAACGGCAATGAAGGTGTAATTCTCACAGGGGCACATGGTGTTTATAAGCCAGGAAATTATGATATTACAATAGATTATGAAATAGAATCACATATAAATGATACAGCAATGTTTAACATTAAGGCTAATGGTTCAGAATATAAAGTATCATTAGAAAGCACTCAAGATTCAACAACCATTAATGGAATCAAAGCTGATGAATTAAGTAATATTGAGGTAAGTATTTGGTGTGGCGAGGGTACAATAATTAAAGTTAAAGGCATTGGTTTTGAAAGAGTTGGATAGGGTTTTCATTTTATTATTTTCGCTTTCTTCATAGGCAATGAAAAATCAGCGAAATTTAAGCAGTTAATATGGACATTACAAGCCTCCTTTGCATAGTATATAACTAGGAAGGAGGCAATATAAATATGCAAAACAGTGGTAATGATTTAGAAAGCCAAGGTATGAGTAGTATGTATTCTGATCTTTACAATAGGGTAAAACCATACATTGACAATATGGCAGACAGATTAAAGGGTATTGAATTAGATGATGATATGATTGATTCAATTGTTTTTGAAATTT
>JAAYSW010000048.1 GCA_012523875.1 Clostridiales bacterium | reverse complement strand
CCTGTACAACATATAATTAATGTAATTGCGGGAGTTTTTCTAGGACCTTTTTATGCGTTAGGAATGGCGTTTTCAGCAAGCCTTATACGAAACATTCTTGGAACAGGTAGTATTCTCGCCTTTCCAGGAAGTATGTGCGGTGCGTTTCTTTGTGGCTATATGTACAAGATTTTTCGCAAGCTACCCCTCGCCTATCTCGGTGAGCTAATCGGAACAGGTATTTTTGGCTCAATACTAGCTTTTCCCCTTGCAAGTTTTATCCTTGGGAATAAGGAAGTGGCGTTGTTCACATTTATTTTACCATTCGGTATAAGCACGCTCGTGGGGACTATTATCGCTATTCCCATAGTATCTGTATTAAAGAGAATAAAATTTGTTGATGAGTTCTTAAATAATGAAATGATAGTTTAGCTATTGACATACTGGGAGATTAACTATAAAATAGATGTGCATACTATAAATGTGATGTTCAAAAATATTAAGTTAGGAGATATAAGCTATGGTGTATGATTTGGTTATAATCGGTGCAGGTCCTTCAGGTCTATCTGCTGGAATTTATGCACAACGTGCGATGCTCAAAACAGTTATATTGGAGAAGGAATCCTTTTATGGTGGACAAGTTTTAAGCACTTATGAGGTTGATAACTATCCAGGATTTCCTCTCTTAGGTGGATTTGAACTTGCCGATAAGTTCAGGGAACACGCTGAATCCCTTGGTGTTGATTTCATCTCTTCTGAAGTTGAAAAGATTGCTCGTGATGGGGATTTATTAAAAATTGATTTAAATGATAGCCAACCCTTAACCACTAAAGCAGTTATTGTAGCAACTGGTTCAATCAGAAAAAAACTTGGGATTAAGGGAGAAGATGAATTTTTAGGTAAAGGGGTTTCCTATTGTGCAACCTGTGATGGTGCGTTCTTTAAGGAAAAAATCGTTACGGTTGTCGGCGGAGGAGATGCTGCTCTTAAGGATGCTATATATCTTTCAAGAGTTTGTAAACAGGTTTATATTGCAAATAGAAGTGATAGTCTCAAGGGTGCAAAGAGATTACAGGATGTAGTGGACAAAACAGATAATATACATGTTCTATGGGAGACTGAACTAGAAAGTATCAACGGGGATAGTGCGGTTGAAAATATAGGTATTATCAATAAAAAAAGCAATGAAAAATCAAGCATTGCTGTAAATGGAGTGTTTATTGCAATTGGCTCAAACCCAATGACAAAGTTTTTAGAAGGACTTGTTGATATGGATGGGAATGGATATGTTATTTCCGATGAAACAGGTATAACAAATGCTAAGGGTATCTTTGTTGCTGGGGATATCAGAGTTAAGAACCTAAGACAAATTATTACAGCTGCTGCTGATGGTGCTAATGCCGTAAATTCCGTTGAACGCTATTTAGAAAACTTTTAAGTTAAAATAAACCTTATGAATAGGAGAATAATTATGATTAGCAAAGTTCAAAGTGATATTTTAAAGCTTAAAAAAGAAAATGATGTTGCAATACTTGCACATAGTTATCAGGCAAAGGAAATAGCTGAGATTGCCGATGTTGTTGGTGATTCTTTTCAATTGAGCCTTATGGCTCAAAAAGCTAAACAAAAAAACATTTTACTCTGCGGTGTACATTTCATGGCTGAAACTGCAAAAATGTTATCCCCTGATAAAAGAGTTTTCCTAGCAAACCAACTTGCTGGATGCCCAATGGCAGAACAAATGGAGCCCGAACTTATAGAACAAGTTAAAAAAATGGAACCTGAACGTACCGTTGTGGCTTACATTAATACAACCGCTAAATTAAAGGCTGTTTGTGATGTTTGTGTTACATCCTCAACTGCTGTTAAAATTGTTAATCGAATTGAAAATGATAAGCTTTTATTTATACCTGATTGTAATTTGGGTGATTATGTCCAAAAACAAGTACCCAATAAGGATATAAAGATTTTGCAGGGTGGATGCCCTATTCATGCCGCAGTTACGCTAAAAGATTTGGATGACGCTAAGGCTATGCACCCAAATGCCTTGGTTTTAGTACATCCTGAATGTATTCCCGCTGTTGTAGAGAAAGCTGATTATGTAGGCTCTACTTCTGGAATCGTAGAATATGCTAAAAAGTCTAATCATAAGGAATTTATTATTGGAACAGAAATCAGTATCGCAGAAACCTTGCAGTATGAATGTATGGATAAGGAGTTCTATATTCTTTCAAAGAAAATTGTATGCCCTAATATGAAGCTGACAACTCTTGTTGATGTTTATAAATCTGTAAAAGGAGTAAATGATGGTTCTGCTTTTGAAATAGTTATGACGGATGAAGAAATAGCAAAATCCCGTAAATGTATTGATGAGATGATTAGGTTAGGTAGCTAAAAATAAAATAAATATTTTTGTATATGATGTAAAACTGTTATTTGTTTTGCATCATATACTTTTCCACCTTGGGCAAAGTTTACATATTGACAAATGAAAATAAAAGGTGTATAATGGTGTATGATATAGTATCTACTAGGATTTCAAAAGGAGGTTGATGCATGAAGCGTGAAGGTTTTAAAACTATCGCTGATAACCGTAAGGCTAGACATGATTATTTTGTTCTTGAAAGCTTTGAGGCTGGAATAGAACTTGTCGGCACAGAAGTAAAATCAATCCGCCAGGGCGGAGTTAATCTCAAAGATAGTTGGTGCTCAATCGATAATGGCGAAGCATTTATTAAGGGAATGCATATTTCCCCATATGAAAAAGGAAATATATTCAACAAGGACCCTTTGAGAGTAAGAAAACTGCTGCTACACAAAAAAGAAATTCTTAGGCTTTTTGGAACTACTAAACAAGATGGGTTAACGCTAATTCCTCTTTCCATCTATTTTAAAGGCTCAAGGGTAAAGATCCAACTTGGACTTTGTAAGGGTAAAAAACTTCACGATAAACGTGAATCAATAGCAATGAGAGATGCTAAACGTAATATCGATAGGGCTATTAAACAGCATAATAATTCCTAGTTCTATATATGGGGGCGTAAAGGTTTCGACGGGGATTTTGAAGTATAATAAGCGAGTAGAGGACACACCAACTCTTTAAACGGTGTAATTTTAAATATAAACGCTAACGAAGATAACGTTTTAATGGCTGCTTAGTCAGCCATTCGTCTGCTGTAGTAGTACCACGGACTGCAATCAGGCGTAGATTAGTGGTGAACGTTCTGTTTGAGTGCCTGTGCTTTCAGAATGTATTTCAGGCTACCAAATCTTTCAGCTTGTTTATCAGCGGTTAGATAAGGGAATGTAAAGGATAAACTATACTCGTAGAAATTTATATGAATGGATTTTCGGACACGAGTTCAATTCTCGTCGCCTCCACCAATCCAATATTACACAAAACCCTACTACTTTGTAGGTGGCTTTGCCGTCACGGTTTGGTTGTAATATCAAAACGAAAGAACCAGAGGGTCTTATGCTCTCTGGTTTTTCAATTAAGGGGGATATATATTTATGAATGCTGTTGATCGAAAACTTAAAATACATACTAAAAACGGAAGCTATTCTGAGGGTGCTGCTAACCGTTCTATCCTAACAGTTACTTGGGATAGTAATAATACCAAGACCGCTGTTGCAATTGGTATAAACCCAAGTAAAGCCAATGATAATAGAAGTGATAAAACACTTACAACATTAGGAAGATTTTTAGCGGCTAACGGATATAAGGAACTGAAAATGTTCAACATATTTGAAAGCTACTCTACAGACCAAAGTGGAATCAATTATAAAACAGCAACCGATTTTGTTACATACAAATCTGAATTTGAAAACGCTGACGCTATTTTTATTGTATGGGGAGTTGCAAAAAGTTATAAATCTGAAAAAGAAAAAATAATTGAAATTCTGAAGGAATATGGTGATAAGATTTACTGCTTAAAGAAAGATAATAGGTATCCATTACACCCAAGCCGGATGAGTTATGAATGTGAAATATCAAAGTATAGCTTTGATTGAAATACTACATATGATTTTATGTAAATTTGAGAAGTATATCAAATATTACTATAAAACAAAAGCCAAAGAGTTTTAGTCTCTTTGGCTTAATTACTTTAAATTTCACTTATTCTCTTTATATGATGTAAGTGCATCCAACACAGCATAGTACACCATTTTGGACCTGTGTCAATACTTTGGACACAAAAAGTTGAACATTTTCTCTCTGCATGATATTAATACGTAGAGAAAGATTACTAAGCTGCAAGAATCTCATCTTCAACCTGCTGTGGGGTTTTATAATCCAACGCACTGTGCCTCCTTCTG
>JAAYSW010000047.1 GCA_012523875.1 Clostridiales bacterium | reverse complement strand
CTATATAAGCTTATTTCAAAAGCACATTTGAAATATTTCTATAAAAGACCCCTTATCCCTAAATCCATGCTTTTAAAGCATAGGGAAGGCCTGATTTTTGGAAGTGCTTGTGAAGCGGGAGAGCTGTTCAGTGCAATAGTTGAAAAGAAACCATATAAAGAAATTATTGAGCTTGCAAAGTTTTATGATTATTTAGAAATTCAACCGATTATGAATAATGAATTTATGATAAGGAATGGACGAGTTTCAGGAGAAAAGGATTTATTGGAGCTTAATAAGGAAATTGTAAAGCTTGGTGAAAAGTTGAATATACCAGTTGTAGCAACTTGTGATACCCATTTCTTAGATGAAAAGGATGAAATCTTTAGACGAATTTTAATGCATGGTAATGGCTTTAAGGATGCGGATAATCAACCACCATTGTATTTCAGAACTACTGGAGAAATGCTTGAAGAATTTGCTTATTTGGGCGAGGAAAAAGCATATGAGGTGGTTATAGAAAATACAAATGCAATTGCAGATAGTATCGAAGTTGTAAGACCGATACCAAGGGGAACATTTACACCTACTATTGAGGGATCAGATGAGGAGTTAAAATCCATAACATATGCAAGAACTAAGAAAATATATGGTGACCCATTACCTGAAATAGTTGAAAAAAGATTGGATAGAGAGCTAACCTCTATTATAAAACATGGTTTTGCTGTGCTTTATATTATTGCTCAAAAGCTAGTTGCAAATTCAGAGGAAAATGGATATCTTGTAGGTTCAAGAGGTTCTGTAGGTTCATCCTTTGTTGCTGCAATGGCTGGAATATCTGAAGTTAATCCTCTTGTACCGCACTATGTTTGTGAGGATTGTCAATATAGTGAATTTATAACGGATGGCTCCATAGGCTCAGGCTTTGATTTACCATCGAAACGATGCCCTAGATGCGATACTGAATTGATACGTGATGGGCATGATATACCATTTGAAACTTTCTTGGGGTTTGATGGCGATAAAGCCCCCGATATTGATTTAAACTTCTCAAGCGAATATCAATCTAGAGCACATAAATATACAGAGGAGTTATTCGGTAGGGATAATGTATTTAAGGCAGGAACAATTAGTACAGTTGCGGAAAGAACCGCATTTGGGTATGTTAAACATTATTTGGAGGAGAAAAGCATCGCAATTAATCAGGCCGAAGAAAATCGCCTAACAAAAGGTTGTACAGGTGTTAAGAGAACTACGGGTCAACATCCAGGTGGAATGGTTGTTATTCCATCTGAATTTGATGTATATGATTTTACACCTATTCAGCGTCCAGCTGATTCAACGGATTCAGATGTAGTAACAACGCACTTCGATTTTCACTCCTTGCATGATACGATATTGAAGCTTGATGAGCTAGGTCATGTCGTGCCTACTCTATATAAGCATCTTGAGGATTTAACGGGTATTAAAATAAAGGACGTACCAACAACTGATCCAGATGTTATAAAAATGATAACATCAGCAGAGGTTTTAGGTGTAACTTCTGAGGAGATATATTGCCAAACCGGAAGCTTAGGCATACCAGAAATGGGTACAGGATTTACAATCCAAATGTTGATAGATGCACAGCCTAAAAAGTTCAGTGACTTATTACAGATTTCAGGTTTATCACATGGCACAGATGTTTGGCTTGGAAATGCTCAAGATTTAATAAAAAATAAAATCTGTACAATTAGTGATGTTATTGGTACACGAGATAGTATTATGACCTATTTAATATATAAGGGGGTTGAACCAAAGCTGGCATTTCAGATAATGGAGTTTACAAGAAAAGGTATGGCTCCGCTAAAATTTACACCTGAAATAATACAAATATTGAAAGATAATAATGTGCCAGAATGGTATATAAATAGCTGTTTGAAAATTAAGTATATGTTCCCAAAGGCCCATGCTGCTGCATATGTAATTGCTGCTATAAAATTAGCATGGTTTAAGCTTTATAAACCTTTGGAGTTTTATGCGACATATTTTACAGTAAGAGGTACTGACTTTGATGCTGAATCTGCTATCAGGGGTGTAGCAGAGGTTAGGAAGAAAATTGAGGAATTAAAGCAAAAAGGTAATGAAAAATCTGCAAAAGAAAACTCAACATATGATATGTTATTATTAATTAATGAGGTCATGTCAAGAGGATATTCCTTTTTACCAGTTGATATTTATAAATCACATGCCTACAAATATAAGATTCAGGATGGAAAAATTCGCTTACCATTTAGTTCAATTGCAGGGGTGGGTGAGAACGCAGCAAAGAGCCTATATAAAACTGCTCAAGAAGGGGATTTTATATCAATTGAGGAATTTCAAAATAAATCTGGGGCATCAAAGACTATAATTGAAACGCTTGAAAGCATTGGTGCATTGGGTAATTTGCCTAAATCAAGCCAACTATCACTTTTTTAGCTTGACTTTTTAGAAGCAACATGATAATATATTACTATGCTATCACACTAAAGTGAAATACGCTATGGAGGTAGGTTAATTATGAGAAATTTCTATTTGATTACCCCAGAGGGAACAAAAGATTTGCTATTTGATGAATGTATAATAAGACGTGAAATAGAAGATAAAATTCATAATATATTCAATACAAGGGGATATTGTGAACTTATAACACCAGGTTTAGAGTATTATGATGTATTTACCTTAAATTCAAGGTATTTTCCACAGGAGGCTTTGTATAAATTAATAGACAATAAAGGAAGGTTATTGGTTTTACGTCCTGATTCAACTATACCAATCGCAAGGGTTGTAGCAACAAGACTTAAAGATGCAGTTCTTCCGCTGAGATTGTATTATAATCAATCAATTTATGCCATAAACCCATCACTTACAGGACGCAGTGATCAGGTCGCACAAATGGGAATTGAATTAATAGGTTCATCCTCAAGAATGGCAGATTTAGAAGTAATATCAACTGCTATAGATGTACTTTCAGCTTGTAGCAATGATAATTTCTCCTTAGAAATAGGTGATGTTGGATTTTTTAAGGAACTCATGTGTTTGCTCAATGTAGATGATGATATAAAAGAAAATATCCGACATTTAATTGAGATGAAGAATTACCCAGCACTTAATGATTTACTTGATAGTCTTGGAGATAATAAAGTTAATAATGCATTAAAACAGCTCCCAAGGCTATTTGGAGGAAAAGAGGTTTTTAAGAAGGCATCTAAACTATTTTCAAATCCCAAAATAGATGAAATACTCACAAATCTGGAAAGGTTATATAAAGATATATCAAAACTTAATATCAATGGCAAAATAACAGTTGATTTAGGAATGGTGAATAGGACTGATTATTACACAGGTGTAATAATTAAGGGATATTTGGCGGGTTATGGAGAAGAAGTTTTATCTGGTGGAAGATATGATAAATTGATTTCTGAATTTGGTTATGATGTGCCTGCAACTGGATTTGCTGTAAATGTTAATGCTGTTTCAGCTATAATAGCAAAGGATAATAGAAAAAGAACAAAGCCATGTGATGCAATTGTATTTGCGGAGGAAGGATTTGAAATTAAGGCTATAAAGGTTGCGAATAAAATGAGGTCTAAGGGTAGGATTGTAGAGATGGCATTGTTTGACGATTTGGAAACTGTTAGGGAATATGCTAAGGAAAGAAATGTTTCCGAGATAGTTATAGTTGATGAAGAATATTCTGGAGGTGGGAGAAATGCCTAAGCCATTGAGAATTGCTTTAACTAAGGGTAGACTTGAAAAGGATACAATTAGTTTATTAGAGAAAATGGGATTTGATTGTACTGCTGTAAGGGAAAAAGGAAGAAAGCTTATTTTGCCTATAAAGGATGTAAATCTAGAGGTGGTTTTGGCTAAGGCAGCGGATGTAATTACCTATGTTGAGCATGGAGTTTGTGATTTAGGTGTTGTAGGTAAGGACACGATAATGGAGATGAATGGCAATTTTTATGAAGTTGTTGATTTGGGCTTCGGTAAATGCAGATTTGCTTTGGCTTGCAAAAAAGGTGAAGATTTTTATGG
>JAAYSW010000046.1 GCA_012523875.1 Clostridiales bacterium | reverse complement strand
CTTTTGAATATTTTCAAATTGAATATTGCTAGAGTTTTTCTGCAACTCATCAACATTATGAATAATCTCCTCTGCCTTACTGCGATAATCCTTCAATGATTTTTTAACTGAATTGATAGCATGGTAAAGTTTAGATTCAGCATTTAATTCGATTTCCTCATCCCCATGTTTTGTAATTAATGACTGATTATTCTCACCTACAATATCTAATTCAAAATCTTCTGCTTCCAAATTGTTTTGTACTTTATTTATGCTTTCCTTTTGTATCAATATTTCATCTTTACTTTCGGAAGTTAGAATTTTAATGTCCTTATTTGCAGTATTTTCATGGATATTAATCATATCAAAATTATTTTTATTATCATGTTCTATATTCGGGTTTAAAGATAAGTTAACAGCTTGTTCTTGTCCATAATCAAGCGGATTATTTTGCTTTGTTGGTATATTTACACTGTTATTCACATACCTCAAAAACGATTCATCTAAATCAGGCTCTAGAACATTATCTTTGACTTCAAAATCTTGTGAAGATTTTGGCTCCCTTTGGATTTCTACTTCTCCGTCAGTTTGAACTATTTCTAATTCTTCGTGATATATTACCCTTTTACCGCTTTGAACCATTTCTCCAATGCTTTGTGCCTTGTGACTATCGGTTTTTATGTTTTTTCCTATTGATTGCCCTAAAATTTCTTCTGAACGAATCTTTTTTTGTTCCTTATTTACAAAATTGTTATTTAAATTCACTAAATCCTTAGCTTCAAAGCCATCTAATGAATTTATCTCAACTTTTTGTTCTATACCAAATGGTTTTACTAGGCTTATATCAACTTCTTGTTCTATGCCAAGTGGTTTTACTAGGCTTATATCATCTTTCTGTTCCATGCTAAATGGTTTTATTGAACTTATTGCTTGATGTGTTTCAGTTGTTTTAATATCTTCTACCACCTGATGTATTGAAGCTCTAGTAGATTCTAATTCACTATTATCATTTATTGTCTTATTAGGGCTAATTTCATTTGATTTGATATTTGCTTCTTGCACAAAACCTCGTGGTTGATTCGCTACATTATCTTTTACAGTTTCCAAACCTTCCAGAATAATAGCCGATTTCAAAATATCAATTTCATTTTCAGCTCTATGAATTATCCTAGGGTTTTGTATATTCTCATAATTACTTACGGTTTCCACTAATCCGTTCTCTAACTCAAAACTTTTATTTTCTGCTCTTTTAATATTATTTGCTTGTTTCTGCAAATCTAATTCCATTGAACTATTATCAATAAGGGTTTTATTTTGAATTTCCTGCTCTCCAATATTTAAGGGCTTACCATTACTTTTAATTAGCTCATCATTTTCTGATACTTTATGTAATTTTTGTGGTTTTACTTCAGTATCATTTATTGATTGATTACCACTTAGTATAATGCCCTCCCTTGGAGTGTTTCTAGTAGCAGTTAAAGTATCAAGTTCGGCATCCATATCTAGCAAGTTAATCTTATATGTAGTGGGGTCTAGTTTATCATTATCTATACCCATTGCCATGCTTAAATCTTTCATATTCTCAACATTATTAAACCTTGTAAACGGATTTGTCGATATTGAATTTTGATTTAACATTGCTGATGCTTGCTCTAATACTTCCAAAGGAACTTCTTTTTTTCGGTTATTAATAAGATTCTCAGGATTAACATCACCCAAAAGTTGGCTCATCACTTCAAGAAATTCTCCAGTACCAACTTCTTTCCCACCAAGAACAACTGTATTATTATCTGTAGCTATCACCGTGTCCATCATCACGGCTTCTATATTCATCCATCTCACCTCCCTTCACAATTAGTATTTATGTAATCCAGTCAATGACTGGAATTACGCATTATAATAGCCTTAGCTCACATTTATCTTTGAATTAATTGCACTAAAAATCATCATATGCCCATCCTTATTCGGGTGAGGGTCAAAATTAAGTGATTCTAAATTCCAAAAATCAATATTAGAGTTTGTTAGCCCCTCTTCCCTAAATACATCGTATATATCAATGCAATTATAATTTATAGAATCAATAAAAGCCATATTAATCTTACCTATATAGCTATCAGCGATTTTACCTAAATCATAAACACCATAAATCGACACATTATAATAAGGATTATAAATATTATTCACTATGATTTGTGCATTTTCATTTTTCTCTTTTATCAATGTTATAATCTGTGGAAAAATATTAATTTCAAAGTTTTTGCATATTGCATACAACTCTTCATTATTAACAATTTGGCTATTAAGTTCAGCTATTACTGGTATGAGTGTAAATGGATCGTCCTTGTATTTTCTTTTTAACTCTGAAATTACAGTATTATTAATATCCCCTACATCTTCAATACCAAAGGCTTTTATTACCCTATTAATGAAAGGCTGTAATAAATCATTTGAACCTATACTTATTGTAATTACATCTGCTTGTGAAATCACATCATCATATTCCCCCGATGATAACATCTCCATTAGTTCTATGCTTGTCATACCACTTACAGCTAGGTTTGTTGTTCTTGCTCCTAAATCCTCACCAATCAGGTCAACGTAGTTATTTTCATCATCTGCAAGTCCATACCCTGCTGCAATGCTGTCGCCAAGAGCCACATAATTTATAATGTCATTTTTAGATTCCACTTTCGGCTTATTTGCTGTAATAAAAATTACTAAAACTGCAAACAAAACCATTATTAGATTTCTCTTACGTATAGATTGCATTCTTCCCCCCAAAACCCTTTATTATTTTTCTTATATTACTATATTGCAACTTTTTCTCTTATGAATTTTGATGCAATAAATTCTGAGATTATTAGTTCATTTTCCTTTGCTAAGAGCCTATCATGCTCTGCACGTTGCTTTTCTTCAAGCTTTTCAAGCCCTGATACCTCTTGAGATAGCCCAACTACAACTCTTCTTTGGCGTTCAATTGCACCATCAAGAATATATATTTGTGTTTGCAGTTGCTGTTGTTCAAGCTTTACAGTATCCTTACGGAACTGGAACACCTTCACTTCCATTATCGTAACACCTTTGGTTATCTCATCAGTCATCTCAGTATGGATTGTATCATAATCAATTTGAAGCGATTTTATTGCTTCCTCTGCAAAGTTTCTTTCTGATTGAAGCTTCAACATTTTATTCTTTTCGCTTTCAAGTAATTGTTTTTTATAATCCATCATTTTACTTAATGAAAACTCAAACTTCTTCATGTCTAATTCTCCATTCCTAATAAAATAAATCAATAAATATATTATAATAAAAAAATTATAATTTATACCTAGCTTCCTAAAATTTAATCATTTACTATCTCTTTTAATAGTTCCACTGTTTCTTCAAAATTTTGTCCTATATCGACTGGTTGTTGTAAAAAACCGTTAATTTTTTTCATTTTGCTAATTGCATGGTCCAAATCAGGATTACTTCCTGCCTTATAAGCACCTATTGATATAAGATCTTGATTTTCCTGATAAATAGACATAATTTTTCTTATCTCATTTGCTGCTTGTTTGTGCTCAGGTTCTATTATTTGTGACATCAGACGGCTAATACTTCCTAGCACATCAATCGCTGGGTAGTGATTTCTCATTGCCACTTTTCTTGACAGCATTATATGCCCGTCAATTATTCCTCTAACTGTATCGGATATTGGCTCATTGGAATCATCTCCTTCCACAAGAACTGTATAAATACCTGTTATTGAACCTTTTTCAAAGTTCCCACTTCTTTCAAGAAGCTTAGGTAGCGTCGCATATATTGACGGTGTATATCCTCTTACAACTGGTGGTTCTCCTACACTTAAACCAATTTCTCTTTGTGCCATGCAATAACGTGTAAGTGAATCCATCATAAGTAGAACATCTTTGCCTTGATCACGAAAATATTCTGCTATTGTTGTTGCTGTTAATGCACATTTGTTACGTAACATTGCTGGCTGGTCGGATGTAGCAACTACAACCACTGAACGTGAAGCACCTTCCTCGCCCAAATCCCTGTTGATAAACTCTAAAACTTCTCTTCCACGCTCTCCAACAAGGGCAATAACATTTACATCTGCCTTAATATTTCTTGCAATCATTCCCATAAGTGTACTTTTGCCTACACCACTTCCTGCGAAGATACCCATTCTCTGCCCCTTGCCAATCGTCAACATTCCGTCTATCGCCTTAACACCAAGTTCAATCGGTTCACTAATTGGAGGCCTGTCCATAGGGTTATTTGCAACACCATTTATTGAATAGTATTCATAGCCGTTAATTTCCCCCTTGCCATCAATCGGCTCTCCAAGTGCATTTACTGTTCTGCCAATCAATTCATCACTCATTTTTATCATAAGCTTTTCGCCTGTATTTCGTACAATGCTTCCATATCCAATTCCATCTACATCTTCATAAGGCATTAGCAAAACTTTTCCCTCTTTAAATCCAACCACTTCTGATATTACTGTTTTATCACTGGAATTCATTGTAATAGTACAAACATCACCTATATTACATGTTATCCCAGTCGCTTCAACCGTCATACCAACAATCTGGTCAATCTTACCTAAACATGTATAGAAATCATTAAGCCTTATTTCAGAATATAAATGTGAATGATTTAAATTAACTCTATTCTGCATACACTGCCTCATCATCTTCCTTGAAATATTCCTCAATATTTTTTAATTGTGTAGCTATTGAGGCATCAATAACCCTGTCTGAAAGCTGTATAACGCAAGTTCCCTTGTCTGCATCTTTAATAGTTTGTACTTCTATTTTTGGATTGTTACCACTCGTTGACATTTCTTCAATAACCATTTCCACAAGCTTTGGTAGCTTATCTGAAATCTCAACCGTTATCCATTTCGCATCACGAACAGTTCTTAATACTGATTTAATTGTATCCATTAAAAACAAATCATTTTCTTCTATCTTATGCCCGATTATTTTTTCAGCAATTTGTAATGATAAACCTTTAATTTCTTTTGCATAATCTTGCATATATAAAATTTGCGATTCCTTCATTTCATCAAGTGTTTTTTCTATGCTTTTAAACAAATCCTCAACTGCCCTTGATTTTTCTTCAATACCTTTTTTAAGCCCCTCCTGCCTTGCCTCTTCTAAAATCTTGTCATATTCTTCTTTAGCCTGATTAATAATATCCTCTGCTGCCTTTTGGGCATTATTCTGAATATGGATAACTTCCGATTGTGCCTCATTTAATATTGATTGCCTTTCATCATTAGTCATTCTCAAAATCTTTTCACGAACAGTATCTGCATCAGCCTTTGCCTTATCAAATAGCATATTATATAATTCACGGGAAAGACTTTTTACTGTATTACCAGTTTCACTATCTATATCCCCTTCGTCTATTTCGTAGGTATCTTCAAATAAGGGTAAATCAGGAATAATAACTACTTCGTTAAGCTTATTCACTTTTTCAGGTTTAATAATCTTAAACAATTATCTCATCCTTTCCCCCCTTAGAAATAACAATATCTCCTGATTCTTCAAGTTTTCTTATAACTGAAACTATCCTCTGCTGTGCTTCTTCAACATCACGCATACGAACATTATGTAGATATTGCATATCAGTCCTAATTGTTTCCTGTTGACGTTGGGACATATTACTAAAGATTGCATTTGCAATTTCCTCACTCGCAGCCTTAAGAGCAACTGTAAGGTCTTTAGTATCACACTCACGAATAAAGCTTTGAATTTCCATATTATCAAGGTATACGATGTCTTCAAATACAAACATAAGATTTTTAATTTCATCAGCCAATTCAGGATTTGTTTCGTTAAGTTCATCAAAGATATATTTTTCAGTTCTTCTATCAACATGATTCATAATATCTGCTAAGTAACTTACTCCACCAGATTCCTTCAAATCAACTGCAGTCATTGATTCTAATTTCCTTGATAATATATTCTCAACAATATTTATTACTTCCGGAGATGCCCTATCAAGATTAGACACCCTTTGGAACACTTCAATCTGTGTTTCCTTTGGCAGCTCAGTAATGATTTGTGATGCCATTTCTGCTGATGTATACGAAAGTATTAATGCAATCGTCTGTGGATGTTCATTTTGTATAAGCATCAATAGATTTTTGTAATCAACTTTTCTTAAAAACTCAAAAGCCCTTGTTCTGCTAGATTTTATGACCTTTTCCATTAACGCGGAAGCCTTTTGTGGTCCAAATGCCTTTTCTAAAACTGCCTTTGCGTAATTCTCTCCACCTTCTGTTACTACTTTTTGAGTTACACATAATTCATAAAATTCATTCATTATTTCCTGTAACTCTTCTGATGAGAGATTATCTATTTTTGAAATATAAAAGGATAATTCCTCAACCTCTTCATCATGTAGATATTTATAAATTTCAGAAGCACTTTCAGAACCTAAGGCAATTAAAACAGCAGCAGCTTTCATTGATTGTGTCATTTTTTGTTTAATTGCTGCCATTAGTTTTCCTCCTTTATCATGGAACGAATCAAAGCTGCACTGATTTCAGGATTTTCATTTACGAAATCTCTTACTTCATTAGTTGTTGTTTCCTTTTGGCTATTATGTTTCTTAGCCTCCTCCACAAGTGAACGCTTCTGTTCGTTAAGTTCATCTTGGAGCGATTTAACTGCAGCATCTTTTTCTAATTCTGCTTTTTTAAGCTTTTTCTTCATTCTTCTACTTATTATTATTGCAATAACAATAATAAGTATAATAATGAGCAATACTAAACCAATTGCTAATGGTAAAATTTTTATAATAAACTCTTTTAAGGTGTTTCCTGGTGCTTCTGGTCCAATTGTTGGTAGTTCATCTTCAACATATTTGCTATAAACAGAGATTTTATTAGCATCAATATTTGTTGCATTTTTTACAAGTTGAACTAAAGCATCCCTCTCTGTATCAGTTAATACAACACTTGTATTATCAACTACAACTGCAACTGTTGCATCTGTAATTATCCCCTGTGCTTTTTCTTTCTGGGTCAATATATAACCAATTGCCCACTCTGTACTCCTTGCATAGTGCGTTGCATCCTGATTCGTCAAATCTGCTTCATTATTGTTTACATATGAGGGGATATCTGTATTGTTTTCCTCCCCCACAACACCTTGGTCATTTACAATATGTCCATGCACATCGTATTCAACATCTTCATTCTGCTTCACACCTAAGCCATCTTCATTAGTTACTAATTCCTTAATCTCCTGTGTTATCTTATCATAATCAAGTGTAACTGATGCAACAGCCGTAACTCCAGTTTCACCATAAATCGGAGTTAAAATCTTCCTTGCGTTATGCTCAATCTGTGTTTGTGCTATATTCTGATAGTATAGCCTTTGCTCCTCGTCTACAGTGCTTGTACCTTTAGGATTAACCTCATCTATACCAAATAACTCAAGACCTGTATTCGCATCAATAACTTTTACATCAGCTGGTTCCATTTTTTGTGTGCTATACGCTACAAGATTTTTTATTGCTGATACATTTTCCTCTTTAAATTTAACTGATTTATCAAGAGTCAGTGCTACACTTGCTGTAGCTTTTTCTTTGTCTTCCTTCCAAACATAATTGCTCCCCTCAGGCATACTAATGGTAACAACTACACCTTTAACTCCATTTAATCTTTTTAACGTTGTTTGTAACCTATCCTGTAACTCAAATCTTAGCGTTTGCCTCTTTTCAAAATCTGTCATTGTCATCCCAAGATTATCAAAGAAGGTTCCGTATGATGGTGTTGATTGTGGATACCCTTTTTCAGCCAGTTCATAAACCAACCTATCCCACTGTTCTTCTGGTACCTCAATCTCTCCGTCTTTATTAATTTTCGCTTCAACACCCTCCGCCTTCAATATATTATATACCTCAGCAGATTCACTTGAGTCCATATTTGGAAATAAAACAATATATCCATTAGAACCGTTTAAAACAATAGTCATAATTATTGCAATTGTAATCACTAATGCCAATGAGGTTACAATTATAATTCTCAATTTCTTAGAAATCGATGACCATTTCTTTTTAAATTTTTCCCAAAATGCTTTAAGCTTTTCTTTCATTTGCATATCCACTCTTTGTATTAATTTATACCAAAACCTCTAATTTTCTTCGAATTTCTTTAATTATTTAAATCTGCATTTGTATAATTTCTTTATATGTATTAACTGCACGAGTAACAATTTGGGTAGTTATTTCTATTGCAGTAGTAGCCTTTGCAGATTGAATCATAATCCCTTCAATATCGTCTGTTTTCCCCATCGCTAAATCGTATGAATCTTGTTGAGATTTCATTTCTAGTTCCTTAACCCCATTAATTGCACTTTTCAATGTATCTGCAAAGGATTCCTCTTTATCCGTATTATTATCAGTGTTAATTAAACTAGGTTTTATTTTTGATACACCATCTAGTGAGTTAATTGATTGCATTTCAGTAAGTGGCACTATAAACATTTTAATCATTCCTTTCCATTTCTTATTTAATAATATCACTATTTCTTTTATATACCATGTTTAAACTTAATGTTTTCTATTAATATTTTAATAACATTCTATTAACTACGGTATAGAGCGACTATTTACCTATATCTAATGCTTTTGATGCCATTGCCTTGACCACAGACAATGCTGCAATCTGTGATTCATAGACCCTTGATGCTGCCATTAAGTCAATCTGTTCCTCAGAATTGTTAACATTAGGATATAACACATATCCATCCTCATCGGCATCAGGATGCTCAGGGTCATAAACAGGAATAAAATCTTCTTGATTCTCAACTACTTCAACTACACGAACTCCCCCACCTGTAGCCTTTTCTAGCCTATCTTTAAAATTCATTTCCCTCTCCTGAAATATAACCTGTTTTCTTCTATATGGACCACCATTTTCTGTTCTTGTTGTGTTCTGATTTGCCAAGTTTTGTGTTATTATATCCGTTCTAAAACGTTCTGCTGTTAAGGCAGAACCTATAATATTCAAAGAATTCAAGAAAGCCATAATATTTTCTCCTTAATTAAAGTTTGCAGATGAAACAACTCTTAATTGTGTGAATGTAGCGTTAATCTTTTCAACCAAAGCTGCATGTTGTAAATATGTTGCATATAGCTCTACTGATTGTTGATCTGAATCTACATTATTCCCATCAATATTTATAGTTGTATTCTTATCTTCAGTTATTGATACTTGAAAATTATATTTCTTATTATCTTTGTTGCTAACTGCATCTTCAAG
>JAAYSW010000045.1 GCA_012523875.1 Clostridiales bacterium | reverse complement strand
TTTGATGAGAACAGAAGTATAGAGGAAACACTGGAATTAGGTTGGGATTTACTATGCTTATTACCAAAGTCAGAAATTGATAGAGTTGATGAAAAGCTATTAGATGAAAAGTATGATACTAAAAGAGCAGAAAGTTTCAGAAATATTGAGTAGGAGGGGATTTTGTGGCTGAACAGGTTTTTCCTACAAAAGGTAATTTGATACAAGCACGAAAGTTCCTTTCCATTTCAAACTTGGGATATGAGCTTCTTGATAGAAAGAGAAATATTCTTATCCGTGAGATGATGCAGATGATTGAAGATGCAAAGTCAATAAGGGGAGTTATCGAGGAAACATATATCAAAGCCTATGATGCGTTACAAGACGCTCATATAACTTTGGGTGTAATTGATGAGATAGTTAAGGGTGTTCCGATTGAAAATGGGGTAAATGTTACTTATAGGAGTGTTATGGGGGTAGAAATACCTAAGGTATCCCTTGAAAACACGCAAATGGGGATTCCTTACGGATTCTATATGACCAATAGTGAACTTGATAATGCATATATTTGTTTTAATAAGGTTAAGGAAATGACTATTATTTTGGCGGAGGTTGAGAATGGAATATTCCGTTTAGCAACGGCTGTCAAGCAAACGCAAAAAAGAGCAAATGCTTTAAAAAATATCCTTATTCCAAGATTTGAGGGTATGGTAAAGTATATTTCTGATAGCCTAGAGGAAAAAGAACGTGAGGATTTCTCAAGATTAAAAGTAATAAAGGTGATGAAAAAAAAGAGTAATGATTGATTTGCTCATTAATTGCTCCCTTATTAAATAAGATTAATATGGATTGTATCGCCCAAAAGCCATACAACCTTTCATTAGTTGTTAAGATAATAGTAAAATAAAAGTGTTAAATATTCAATTCAAACCGTAGAAAACCCCCAGCTTTCGCTGGGGGTTTTTTGATAGGCTGAGGTATCAGTTTAAAACTGATACCTCTTTTTTGAGCAATAGTTAAACAAATAAATATATAAAGCTTAGCCTAAATCAGCAAAATACTTAATTGTTCTAACCATTTGTGATGTATATGAATTTTCATTATCATACCAAGCAACAACTTTAACTAATGACTTACCATCACCTAATGGAGTAACCTTTGTTTGAGTTGCATCGAACAATGAACCCTCGCTAATACCAATGATATCAGAAGATACTAACTGCTCTTCTGTATATCCGAATGCATCACAAGCAGCAGCCTTCATAGCAGCATTAACATCATCAGCAGTAACATCCTTGTCAACAACAGCAACTAGCTCTGTAACTGAACCTGTTGGAACAGGAACTCTTTGAGCAGCACCATCAAGCTTGCCAGCCAAGTCAGGAATAACAAGACCAATAGCTTTAGCAGCACCAGTTGAGTTAGGAACGATATTAACAGCAGCAGCTCTTGCTCTTCTTAAATCTCCGCCTCTATGAGGTCCATCAAGAACCATCTGATCACCAGTATAAGCATGAATTGTTGTCATGAAGCCTCTTGTAATTTTTGCTAGATTATTTAAAGTATTAGCCATTGGAGCTAAACAGTTTGTTGTACATGAAGCTGCGGAAATGATTGTGTCCTCTTTAGTTAGGATGTTTTCATTAACTGAGAAAACAATTGTTGGCAAATCATTACCAGCAGGAGCAGAAATAACAACCTTCTTTGCACCAGCATCAATGTGAGCCTGTGATTTAGCCTTTGATGTATAGAAACCTGTACACTCAAGGACAACATCAACACCAAGTTCTCCCCATGGAAGCTCAGCAGCATTAGCCTTAGCGTAAATTTTTATTTCCTTACCATCTACAATAATAGAATCTTCAGTAACCTCAACCTTGTCTGCTAGAGCATATCTGCCTTGTGCAGAGTCATATTTAAGCAAGTGAGCAAGCATTTTTGGATTTGTAAGGTCATTGATAGCTACAATATCATAACCCTCCGCACCAAACATTTGTCTAAAAGCTAGACGGCCGATACGACCGAAACCATTAATAGCAACTTTAACTGCCATAATTAATATACCTCCTAAAATATTTATGTTACTATTCTACACCATATTCAAGAAATATTCAAGTAGTTTGTGAAAAAATCTTCAATATTTATTTAATTCATATATATATGTGTATAAAGAATATAAATATATGTATAAAGTCATAAAGTAATTCATTTATAACTATATTAAGATGCAGTTTTACAAAAAAATCATATAAATTTCACAATGGCATGATATAATTAATTGTATAAAGATGTAAAACATCTTATCACCATATTTTTTAGATTTTGATTGAATTTTTATTAGAATAAGATATAATAAGAGATATACATAAAAGCTTTCTAATAAAAATTAATATGTTTAACCGGTAATTCTATTGAACTATCCCACTACCACATATTATTGATTTTAGGGTTTATAGTTTTAAATTGGAGGTAAGATTATGAAAGATAATTATAAAATAGATGTTCTAAAAGATTTATATGCACATTCACATTGTTCGATTTTATTCACTGATTATGATTATAACATAAGTTGGGCAAATAATAATGAGTATAAGAATTTAAAAAACTGTGCAAAATTATTGGACAAGTCTAATAAGGAAATACTCGAAAGTGGAGAGTATAATACTAGGATAAATGGAAAGGTTTTTACCTATACACTTATTAACCATCCCAGTATTAACGATGGAATGTACGTTATAGAAATTAGTGATAAGGATATTTTGCTCACTTTTTTAAATGTTCCCGATTTTTTTGAATTCCTTGATAATAAAATTGCAACAATAAGAGAATCGGTATCTGAAATAGTTTCGGTAAGCAACATCCTCGATAATTGCCTTGAGGAGAATTATCTTTATGAGGAACGGAAATACTTAAATCATAATATAAATAGTTGTTTTAAGATGCTTAGATCGGTTATGAATATATTAGAAATTGCGAGATATACAGATGCTAAAAAAAGTTTTTTCGATGTGAAAATAATTGATGCATCCAGAAATATCAATAGTTTTTTGGAATCGTGTAGAAGTATTCTTAGGAGTACAGGTCTTATTATAAGAGCAGAAATTGAGCCCGAATTATATATAAAAACAGATTTAGATAGATTTATGTCATTATTAATTGCCACATTTACACATATACTGAAAAACCGTGCTGAAGGTGATGTGATAGCATATAAGGTAAATAGGAATGACGATTACATAATAATTAATATAGTAACCGAATCACTAGGTTTAGGTGAAAGTAATGAAACCACGAAAAGTGAGCATAAGCCTAGACGAACTTTGTTTTCTTATGATGATTATTTAGATTCTGAAGAGAGAGTTATTTCCTGTTATTGTAATGAGTTTGATGCTAGTTTTATTAGCTCTTATGACAAGGAAGAAAGAGGTTTTCATTCATTAAGAATGAGGGCTTGTGACGAAAATAACACTAATATTAGTTTAAACTCACCTGCAACTGAAGCACTTAGTAATAGATTCTCAAAATTCCATATTGCCTTATCACAAATTGTAAATTATAAGTTTTATTAGGTAAAAGTAGTAGTGAAGTGGTTGGATACACAACTAGTTCACTATTTTTTCAAAAAAGGTGTTGAAAAAATAATAAAAAGATGATATAATATCACTATGTTAATGTTATGAAGGAGGTTTTACTATGAATCCATTTATTAAACGGATAAGCAGTGGTATAATCGCTGTTGCTATGGCTTTATCCGTGGGTAGCACAATTTGGTCCGCAGAATCCACAGCGAATGTGCTAGACAATGAAAGATTAATTATGGCGGCAGAGAATACTCAACCAATTTTTTCAGATGAGGCTGAGAATTGCGAATTAACTACTGGGGCTTCCGTTGTAAATAAAGTTTACAACGATGAGTATCCAGGTTATTCAGGTGAGGGCTTTGTTTGGGCTGGGAACTCAGGAGGATTTGCTTTTGATGTAACAGTTTCAGAGGGAGCAATGTATGAAGTCATAACTCGTTGTTGGACGTATCTAGGCGAGATTGGCGAAACTAGAATGCAGAATCTTGCTATTGATGGTAAGGTAGTTAGCTCTAATTATATCCCAAACAATGGGGATTGGATGGATTATAGCTTTGGCTTTTTCTATTTAGAAGAAGGAACACATACCATTGAAGTAGGTGCAGCAGGTGGCTGGGGCTTTATTCTTTACGATACTGTTACATTTGATTATGCAAAAATGCCTGAATTAAATATTGACCCAACACCATCTGATCCAAATGCAACTCCTGAAACCAAAGCGTTAATGAAGTATTTGACGGAGATGTATGGAAATAAAATAATTTCTGGTCAACAGGAGATTTATGGTAGTGGTAATGATGGCGATTATGAACTAGAGTTTGAGTATCTTTATGATACAACAGGTAAGTATCCTGCTGTTCGTGGATTTGATTTCATGAACTATAACCCACTATATGGTTGGGAAGACGGAACAACTGGTAGAATGATTCAATGGGTAAAACAGCGTGGTGGTATTGCAACAGCTTGCTGGCATATCAATGTTCCACAGGATTTTGATAGTTATACATTGGGTGAAGAATTAGATTGGGAGAAATGCA
>JAAYSW010000044.1 GCA_012523875.1 Clostridiales bacterium | reverse complement strand
TTTCCGCATTATTATTAAGTGTGCGATACATTAAAAGCAGTGAAATTATTGATATAATTAATACTGAGAGAATTGAAGAAGAAATCATTGCTTTTAGGATTTTGTTTTTTATACTTGTTCTTTTCACGTAATCCCCTCCCAAAGATTAGATATTATTTAATTAATCCTATCATTATAATAAGCTTGTATAAAGTAAGTTAGGTTAACAATTTGTAACTTATGTGTTAATTTGATAAAAAAACTACTAATCGAAGACTGAAACATTGTAGAATATGGTATATCTATAGATAATTGTTTATAGATTGGTTATTTTAAAGATATAGAATATTAATGAAATATGTTTAGCTAATAAGAATTATAAATGCAAACAAAATCTATATAAATGCTTGCTATGTGGTGATAAAAATGTTATAATAATAAAGTTAGTGCATCTATATGCACATAATTAAGAGTGAAAAGAGGAAATAATATGCCTGCAAATATAGTTATTGGAACTCAATGGGGAGATGAGGGTAAAGGTAAGATAATTGATATCCTTGCTTCGAGAGCAGAGGTTGTTGTTCGTTCACAGGGTGGAAATAATGCTGGGCATACCGTGGTGAATGATGGTCAAACATATAAACTGCACCTTATTCCATCAGGTATCCTATATCCTAATACGCTTTGCCTAATCGGTGCTGGAGTTGTTATCGATCCTAAGGACTTTTTAGGTGAAATTAAGGGATTACATGATAGAGGAATTTCTACTGAAAAGCTTAAGATTGACCCAAGGGCACATGTTGTTATGCCTTGGCATATTGCACTTGACGGTTTATCTGAGGAATTTAGGGGTAATTCTGAAATTGGTACTACCAAAAGAGGTATAGGTCCTGCTTACATGGATAAGTACGAAAGATGTGGCATAAGAATGTATGACCTTGCAAATGAAGATGTTCTTGCTAGAATTGTTCGTGAAACAGGGGAACTTAAAAATAAAATTATAACAGAGGTTTATGGTGGAGAAGCTTTTGACCTTGAGGATATAATTGCTGAATATAGTGAATATGGGAAACAGCTTGCACCTTATATTGATGATGTATCCGTACTTACATACGAGGCACATAAGGCGGGAAAGACCATAATGTTTGAGGGGGCACAGGCAACTCTCCTTGATATTGATTTTGGTACATATCCTTATGTAACGTCGTCGCATCCACTTTCAGCAGGGGTATGCGTTGGAACAGGTGTAGGACCAAAAATGATTACAAATATTATCGGTGTTGCAAAGGCTTATACTACAAGGGTGGGTAAAGGTCCTTTCCCAACAGAACTTGATAATGAAATTGGTGAGAGGATAAGAACCGCTGGTGGAGAATTTGGAACAACAACGGGCAGACCAAGGAGAACGGGTTGGTTTGATGCGGTGATTATTCGTCATTCAGTTAGGGTTAATGGATTGGACGGACTTGCGATAAATAAGCTGGACACACTTATGGGCTTGGATAAATTAAAAATTTGTGTTGGCTACAAAAGACCTGATGGCACAATTATTAAGAACTTCCCTGCTACGCTTGAGGAACTTGATGGTTGCAAGCCTATTTATGAGGAATCAGAAGGCTTTGATACTGATATTTCAGGATGCAGAACATTTGAGGAATTGCCCAAAAGTTGTAGGGCATACATAAAAAAACTAGAGGAACTTTGTGAGTGTCCTATAGTTATGGTTGGTGTGGGCCCTGATAGAACACAGATTATTGAAAGAAACTAATTAAACAAGTTTGCTACACTATCTTTGTTTATTACATACAAATAACACGATTTAGCATTGACTATTCTTATGGAATATGCTATGATTACATCACTATATTTTATACATTTAAATGATGGGGTGATTTCATGGGTGATGAAGAATTACATGGAATAAATGTTCCTAAGCTTGAGGATGAGGTTCAAGAATATGCAAGAACAAAAGAAGCAAGGCTTGATGATGTAGTTGCACCTACCTTAGAGGATGTTTATGTACCGCCTCCATGCCCAAATAGAGGTGAGTTGGATGATGTTGTTGCACCAGTGCTTGAAGACACATATCCAGCGAAGGAAGGGAGTTTGGGTGGCTTAGAGGAAATAGTAGCTCCTGTACTTGAGGATACTTATGTTGAGCCAGAGCCAAAAAAAGAGGAACTTAATATTGACATGGACTTAGAAGCAGTTAGAGCAGCTTTATTAGAGGAAGATGATATTGAAAGAAATACCTATAAGCCAAATTTTGTAGACACGAGTGCTGAAGAAGCAAGGAAAGAGGCTTTGGATCGCTCAATTAAAGGCTCATTGAATGAGAAACCTGCGAGCTTTGATGAGAAAAAAAGCCGTGAGATGTATCTTGCCTTGATGGAGGAGCAACGCATTGAGTTGGCTCAAAAGGGTGGCAAAAGAGTAATAATACTTATGATTTTGGGTATTGTTATGAGTGTGTTATTTTATCTATTTGCATCAGCAAATGACTTAAAGCCTGATAGGGTCGGTGCTGTTGATAGGGTAACAACTGTGATAAACTATTGTTGCATTGCTTCGGGCATTGCATCATTATTGATGGTTGCAAGGGTGAAGGCTGCAAAAGGCTTTGCATCGTTTACTTTTGGGGTAATGACTGCAGTTTCATTAATTGGTGGCGGGTATGTGCTTACTGAAAAAAATAATTTCGCAGTAAACCTTGCTATGATAGCGGTAGTATTTATACTGAATGTATATATAAGTTTCACACTTAATTCAAGTGAGGCAATAGATGCATATTACAAAGGTAAGGGTGCTTAATACAAATATAAAAAAGGAACATTTCGATTATGGAATGTTCCTTTTTATGTTACAAGTTACAAATTGGTAATAATATAAAAAACCTAGTAATTTTGCTTGACTTATTAAAAATAATTTGGTATACTTTTAAAGTAATCTGTTCTATTACATACAGTACACTATAGTTACAGATGCTGACAATTATAATTGAAAGGGACGATGGGTTTGAATGTGAAGAAATTTTTAAGGCATATGAATAGGGGGATCCTGTTAGGCTCTATTATTTTTATTGCATTAGTTATTTATCTAGTTGTCGATTCATTAAACTTTAAAAGGGATATTCCAATGTTTGAAAAATTAATCGAGGATTATTATGCTGAACTTTCGGAAATTGCAGTTAGCCCAGAAGAAAATAGAAAAGTGAATGACTCAGCTACTGCAAAAAAAGAAATGGACAGGGTTAAAGAGGAGTATGCAAAGTTTATTGATGAAAACTGGGTGGATTATTCCAATGGCTTATACTATTATTATGTAACTAAGCAAGATGTAAAAGGTAGCTTAGATAACTTTAACAATGTGAGTTCAAAACTTTTAAATGGATATGTAGTTGACTGGAAGTACAAATTGAGTGATATTAAAGTTAGCAAGCTTGGTCCAAATATGGTGGGTATTTCCTACACTGATAATATTACAGTTGATCTTGTTGGTAATCCTTTGGTTGTGGATGTATTGAATCTAGATATGCCACAGTTTTTGAAGTATGCTAGAAATTATGAAGAATTAAAAGAAAATACTGATAAGCAAAAGTATAATAGAACATCATCAATTTTCATCAAGCTTATGAAGGTTGACGGGGAATGGAAGATATACGGAAGTGATGGTATATACAACAATATTGAAATAGTGGGGGGTGATGATAATGCCTAAATCAGTGTTGAAGGTTGAGAATTTAAATAAGCATTTTGGTAGAAGACAGATTTTACATGATATTTCATTTGAAACCTATGCAGGAGAAGTATTTGGGTTCCTTGGACCTAATGGAGCTGGAAAAACTACGACTATTAAAATTGCAGTTGGCTTGCTCTCACTTGATGAGGGGGATATTAAAATTAATGGCATAAGCATAAAAAAGGATTTTGAGGGAGCCATAGCACAGGTGGGTGGCATTGTTGAAAATCCAGAGCTTTATAAATATATGTCAGGTATGCAAAATTTAAAGCAATATGCAAGAATGAGAACTGGAATTGACCAAAAGCGTATAGATGAGGTTATTGAACTTGTTGGATTAAAAAACAGGATTAATGATAGGGTTGGAAAATATTCATTGGGTATGCGTCAGCGTTTAGGTGTTGCACAGGCATTATTGCATCGCCCTAAATTGCTGGTTCTTGACGAGCCTACGAATGGGCTTGACCCTGCTGGAATTAAGGGCTTGAGGGATATATTAAAGGATTTAGCACATAAAGAACAGATTAGTGTTCTTGTTTCAAGCCACCTTATGTCCGAGATGGAGCTTATGTGTGATAGGGTTGGCATTATAATGAATGGGAAATTAGTTGATGTAAAGAGTGTCGAGGAACTTATTTCATCTGTTTCAGGGGAGTTTGTAACATATAAATTAAAGGTGGATAATGCCACAAAAGCTATTTCTCTTATTGATAATGTAAATGATGATAATAAGAAAATTATTGATGAAACCCATATCGAAGTTTTAATTGAGAAAGAAAATGCTGACAATGTTGTAAGTAATATTGCACATAAACTAATCACTAACGGAATTAAGCTGAGTATGTTATGTCCTGCTGAAAACAAAAAGCTTGAGGACGTGTTTATGGAAATTACTAAAAATGGGGGTGTGCAGATTGCTTAAACTTCTAAGATTGATGAAAAATGAATTTATAAAATTATCGCTAAAACTTAGTACTTGGATAATGGTAATTATTATTCTTGCAATATGTGTAGCATATTCTGTAGGTTGTTATACGATGGTGAAAAACTCAAATTCTTACTCAAGCTATAATAGTTTGACGGGTTATGAGTATGAAATAGAATATTTAAGAGATACGAAGCAGGATGGATGGGAAAGACAGGTTGAAGAATTACAATTCCTTATTGATAATAAAGTATTTGATGGTTGGAGGGCTATGGCTACTCATGAAATGTTTGAGCTAAAAACCGATAGTATGGATAAAGCTACTACTGAAAAGATAAATATAATAAAAAAATCGATAGAGAACAGTGATTGGAAGATGTATTATCAATTTAAAATAGATGATAATAATTCTATTTATAGCAGTAGCAGCGATAGGGAAGTGCAAAATTGGAGATATAAATATAGTTTGGATAATGAAATTGAACCCATTGTTGGTGAATGGAAATCCGATGTTATTGATGAGTTGGCGGTAGCAAAGATTTCTGTACAACGAATGGAGGAATCACCTAATACAATTACAGGAGAAGCTGGAAAGCAATATAATGAGCTTAAAGAGAGTATAAAGATAAATGAGTATAGGCTTGAAAATGATATAAAGTATAGTGTAAAGGATATTGAGCTTTCATTTATTATGGGAGGTCCATCTACCTTTGATGTATGGGTAATGCTTGGTATGGGCGTTCAATTAATTTCTACTATAGGACTTATTGTAATAATAATTGCTGGTGGTATTGTTGCGAGTGAATTTTCTTCAGGGACAATTAAATTCTTGCTTATAAATCCCGTGAAAAGAGGAAAAATCCTTGCTTCAAAATATGCAGTAGTGGTTTCAGTTAGCTTTTTGCTCCTGCTTTTAATGTATCTAGTTTTTACGGTTATGGGAGGACTCCTATCAGGATTTGAAAACATAGGAGCATCTAATTTATCAGTAATCAATGGTAAGGTTGTTGAAATTCCAGGCTTCTTATATATGGCGAAGACTTATTTATTAGGTAGCATAAATATGATTGTTATGGCAACGCTTGCATTTACAGTTTCATCACTAATGAGGAGTTCGGCAATAGCAATAGGTGTAAGTATGTTCGCTATGATGGGCGGAAGCATCATTGATATGATATTAAAGGAAGTTTTAAGGGTTGATTGGGGAAGATATCTTATTTTCTCAAATATAGATATTGTGAATATTTCACAGGGCAACTCCCTATACGAGGGGCAGACGCAAGGCTTTGCTATAGCAGTTTTAGCAGTTCATATGGTAATATTTTGGCTTACAGCATGGGATGGCTTTGTAAGACGAGAAGTATAAAAGTAAAACCGTTCAGTTTTTATCTGAACGGTTTATTATTTTATAGGGGTGCCGATAAAGATTATAATGAGTGGTTCGGGCGTATTTCTATTATAAATCAATCAGGGGTATAATTATTTATACATTAAACCTAAATAGGACAATATCGCCATCTTGCATAACATATTCCTTGCCCTCAAGGCGTACAAGTCCTTTTTCCTTTGCAGCAGCCATTGTGCCACTGTTTATAAAATCATCGAATGAGATAACCTCAGCACGAATAAAGCCTTTTTCAAAGTCAGTATGAATTTTTCCAGCCGCTTGGGGAGCTTTTGTCCCTTTTTTTATTGTCCATGCACGAACTTCAGGCTTTCCTGCTGTAAGATATGAAATCAATCCGAGTAGGGCATACCCTTCCTTGATAATTCTATTAAGTCCGGATACCTCAAGCCCTAGTTCATTTAAAAACATTGCCTTATCTTCATCGCTCATATCAGAAATTTCAGCCTCAATCTGAGCACATATTGGCAAAACAGCAGAGTTTTCAGCCTTAGCAATTTCACAAACAATCTTATAATTTTCATTAGTTTCTATGTTATTTATGAAGTCATCTTCACAAAGATTAGC
>JAAYSW010000043.1 GCA_012523875.1 Clostridiales bacterium | reverse complement strand
CTGCTTCATCTAGATTCGATACAGCAAAGTACTTTATTCCAATTTGCTCAAGCTTATGGCATATTTCTCCCTCTCCATGACCGTAAGCATCCGCCTTTATAACTGCCATAATTTCAGACTGTGGCATAAGGTTTTTCCGTATGATATTTATATTTTCCTCAAGGCTATTAAGACTTATTTCTGCCCATGCTCTCTTTCGATATGGTTCCACTGTATTTTTTCTCCTTTTTATGCTTGAAATTTTGGATAATACATGATATAATTAATTGTTAGTCACACATTTTTCTAAATTGTATTTATAATGAGGCTCTACTCATGTTATCAGGTTAAGATAATTCCCTTTAGCCTCTCCATTATAAAATTTATTCTGTAAAAGATAATATTATGAAAGGTAAAGGGTAATATTATGATAGAAAAAACGGTTTGCTTTTCGGGTCATCGCCCAATGAAGCTCCCAGGCAATGGGAATTGGTCTGATAGCCGTACAAAAATAATAAAAAGTATACTCTACTTTAAAATACATACATCAATCCAAGAAGGCTACACTAATTTTATTACAGGTCTTGCAAGGGGGATTGACCTTTGGGCAGCAATGATTGTGCTTGAATTTAAAAACCAACATCCAAACCTATCCCTTATCTGCGTTAAACCGACGGAAGACCATGGTATTAAATTTACGGGCGAGGATAAGTATATGTTGGATTATGCTCTGTATAATGCTGATAAAATAATATGTACAAGCCCGAGCTATCATGCAAATTGCTACAAAATTCGCAATCAATATATGGTTGATAATTCATCAAAACTTATTGCAGTTGTAAATAATTATGCAAGTGGCACGGGTCAAACGATAAAATATGCCGAAAAAAAACGCAAGATAACTGAAATTATTGATACTGCTGAAATTGATGAAGTTTACAAATCATATTATAACACTTACTAATTTGAATTTCAACAATTTTTCCAACATAGGTTAAATTTTATTAAACAATATGAACCTTAAAATATCGCAGTTCTTTCAACTGTTTCCACAAAGTTTTCAACATGATTTTTAAGGTTTCAACAGTAAATCCTAACTTTTCAACAAAATCCTAACACAAATTCACGCTTATGGAGGTTTATTATGGAAAAACAGAAGCAAAAGATAGGAAGTACGGCAATACCGTTCCTCTTAACAGTTTTAATCTCATTAATCATTATTGGAGGTGCAGCTTTATTTATTTTCAATAAACTGGATAAGGATAAAAATTCTTCAGAGCCAGATTCAATTGATAAGATTGAATATTATACTCCTACCGCCGAGGATAGTAGTAATTTATTGCTTATCCTTGATACTAAGGATGGGGCTTCCCCTATTACTTTTATGGTTTTAAGGATTGATCCCGAAATGAAAAGATATGTTTGTATTCCTATTGCATCAACTTCAGTTATTGATTATGGTGGGGAGATTATGTCTTTAACAGAACATTATAAGAATGGCGGAGTTATTGGCACTAAAAATTCCCTTGAATCACTTTTAGGCATTACCATTGATAGATACATTAAAATGGACGGTGGGGGGTTCCAGAAATTTTGCGATATCTTGGGCGGAGTACAAATTTATGTTCCAAGTGATATTAAGGATATGGAATCGGGTGAACAATATCTTGCAGCTACACAAATTCAAAAACTTGTAACATATCGAGAATATAAAAATGGTGAACAGCAAAGAATGATAATGGTTGGCACAATCGTTTCATCAATGTTAAATCAAGCAAATGGTGAAAGAATCGCTGCTGGTCTTGATAATAGCTTCACCACCATCATTAATATGGTTGAGTCTGACATTTCCCTAATTGATTACAGTGATAAAAGCGAAGCTCTTAAATATCTGCTGAAAAATAGTAATGACCCTGCTGAATTTAGAAATCCCATTGGTAAAGAAGCTGAGGGTGGCTATTTTGAGTTGGATAAGAGTATAAAAGATGATGTCGAATATTGGTTTAGCAAAAGGGATATAAGTGAATAGGAGGGCTTAATTTTGTTTAATAATATTTTTGATACCCATGCACATTATACAGAGAAAGCCTTTGATAGTGATAGAGTTGAATTGCTTTCATCCCTTCAATCAAAGGGGGTAAGATATGTTCTTCTTGCAGCATCATGTATTGAAACTTCTAGACAAAATATTGATATTTCCAATGAATATAGCTATATATATTCATCAATTGGAGTTCACCCTAATTGCGTAAATGAAACTACTGATAATTATTTGGAGATGCTAGAAAAGCTTGCAGATAACGACAAGGTCGTAGCAATCGGAGAAATTGGAGTAGATTATTATTATGATGGCTATGACAGCGATTTACAATTAAGGTTTTTTGAGGAACAGCTTTTACTTGCAAAAAAGCTTAATCTACCAGTTATTGTACATTCAAGGAATGCCACAAAGGATTGCATGGATTTATTGAAAAAACATAAACCAAGGGGAGTTATGCATTGTTTTTCTGGCTCAGCTGAAACAGCAAAAGAAGTTATGGCACTTGGAATGAGTATAAGCTTTACTGGTGTGATAACCTTTAAGAATGCTAGAAAAGCTATTAACTCACTAGAAGTTATACCTTTAGATAGATTAATGCTTGAAACAGATTGTCCATATATGGCCCCTGAACCATTCCGTGGCAAACGCTCCGATAGTTCAATGATTGTAAATATTGCCGAGAAAGTTGCCGAAATCAAAAACATTTCCACGCAAGAGGTTTTGGATATAACCTGTGAGAATGGAAAAAACTTATTTAACATTACCTAAAGTTAACTCTTTATGCTCATCATCTCACGTTTTAACCTTAATAAATCAGATATTATATAATTTGTTCAAATAATATTGTTTTTATATTAACTTATTTGTTATATAATATTATTAATAGTACCACCGTAATTAAATATGAAATATTATCAGCGAAGAAAGGTGGTGGTGATTGTGAAATATGAAGTAAATAATGAAATAATGCACACAGTCAGATTAAAAGTGACCATAAGGAAAACAATTTGGTTTGCTATATTTATTTGTTTGATAACAGAACTAGCTTTCTTCTTCTCATATAGATTTATTGAACAAAGCCTAGTTGATGAACAAATGTTTGAACACATCATTCAATATATTGCTAAACCTACCTCTATCAATCTCTTAATCGCTGCAATTTACCATGTTTTTGGGGCAATCTTAAAAAAAGAATCAGTTAAAAGTTTTACAATGGTTGCAGCTATTTCCGCCATATGTTTTAATCTAACGATAACACATTATACCCTTCCATCACTAATGACAATATTCTGTCTTCCGATATTTATAACATCTATGTTTGAACGGAAAAAGCTAACCAAAATAGTTTTGCTTTTAACTTTTATTTTTTATGCGTTAACAATTTATTTCGCAAATTATAAATCAGCAATTCCCCTCACATTCGACGGATATTATATCGATGCATTCATTGCTTTTGCCGTTATCCTATCTTCATATATTTTTACAAATGTTTTAATTAACTACCATATGGAATATGTGTTTATAACAAAATCTAATAGCTTACGACAAACTGAAATAATCGAACAGGTTAAACGTGACCCATTAACCAATCTTTACAATAAGAAAATATTTTATGATTCGCTATCAGTTGCAATGAAACAATGTAATAAATTATGTGTTGCCGTTCTTGATATCGATAATTTTAAGACAGTTAATGACACATATGGACATTCAGTTGGCGATATTGTCCTTGTAGCACTTGCTGATATGCTTACGAATATCTCTAGCAAAAAAATTCTTACTGCACGATATGGAGGCGAGGAGTTCTCTATTATCTTTAAGGATATGACAACCTTTGAATCATATGATATTGTCGAAACCCTGCGTCTGGAGTTTTCCGAACTCACTTTTCCACAGATGGATAATAAATCCGTAACATTTAGCTGTGGGCTTTCTGGGGATTCCCCAAGCACTCTCTCAAGCATAGATTTCTTTAATGAAGCAGACCAAGCTTTATACTATGCAAAAAGCAATGGTAAAAACCAAACAGTTATTTTTACTTCATTAGATGACGAATAAGGCTTTATTCTAAAACCCTAAATAGTAATATCTTATTAAATAGTAAATATTACTATATTAGATTTTGGAGTAGAGCCTCTTTATTTTTATAAATACAAATTTAGATAAAAAAAACCCCCCATATTAAATGAGGGAGGTATTTGTGAGTTTTAATGCATTATGTAAGCTATTATTATATTTTCTCTCTAGATATATTTTATAATTTAAATGTGAAAACTATATGAAAAAATAAAGATAATATCATGAAAAATAAGGGCTTATTGTATCTTAATTGCGGCATCTTTAATATATACAATAAGCCCGATTACTTAGGAGTAAGTTATTTAGCCTTCAGCTACCTCAACGAGAGCTTCTCGCCTAAATAGAAGTGATATACACCAAATTGCAGAAAGAGCAACTAAGATGTATATTATCCTACTAATTGAAGCTGCAGCACCCCCGAATAGCCATGCTACAATATCAAATTGGAAAATACCAACTAGACCCCAGTTTACTCCACCTATAATAAGCAATATAAGAGCGATTTTATCCCACATATTGAACACCCCATTTCCTTGAACAAGTTTAGATATATTAATCATAACATGTTCATGAATATATTATCCGCAAGGCTTGAAAAATTATTCTTATATGCTACAATTAAAATAGTGGAAATAAAATTGCTTTTCATTTATTATAAACATCTGATAATAGGAGGAACTCTTTTGGAAAAGATATATATTGTACTGATTGTTATTGCAGTTATAATTTTAATAAGTGTAGTTTTTTCAGCTTTTAAAAAAATTAATAAAAATAGGATTGGAAGGAATATTGGAAGGGCTGGTGAGAGAAAAGTTGCAAAGATTATAAGGAAGTTTTCAAGGCATAGAAGATGTAAAGTCCTAAATGGAGCCTACCTACCTCTTTACAATGGGAGTTGTGAGATTGACCATATCGTTTTTGGGAAGTTTGGTGTTGCTATTATTGAAACTAAAAATACTGGTGGACATATTAAGGGTAGTGGAAAGTATCTTGACCACTATATCGGCTCGAAGAAATTTAAATTATATAATCCGAAAATGCAAAATAAAACACATACTGATAATCTTAGGCATCATCTATTAAAACATGGCTTTAAGAAGTTTCAGCTACACCCTATAATAGTTTTTGCAAATGAGAAAACTATTATACCTGATGGATTGGGAATCCATGCAAGTGAACTCTATAATACCTTAGAACACCTACCGAAAGGAAGTTTTGATTATATCGGTGCGTACAAGGCTATAAAATCCGTAAGAATTAAATCTCCTATTAAAAAACTTTTACACAAGTATAGAAGATAGCATATTTCTAAATTAAACCTAACTTATCTCCTACATTCCTATAATATAAAACATAGTCCTCATCAATACATTCAAATTCTATAACAGTATATTGTTGCTGTATGGGTTTATTTACGCTTTCTTCCCACCAATCTAGTTCAGCAATTCCATATACAATTGCTAAAATACCGATTATCATCTCTGATAAAACCCTAAGCCAAATGGGAAGGCTTTTAGTTTTCTTTGCTAGTATCTTACTTGTTTTTAGCGGTACAAGTGTCGTAGTAACACTTTTGATATAAAAACACGCTGTCTGCAAACCTTACAAACAGCGTATTTACGTTATATTTCT
>JAAYSW010000042.1 GCA_012523875.1 Clostridiales bacterium | reverse complement strand
CTTGCATCTTTTAATTATAACGATGTAAAAATTAATATTTTAGATACTCCTGGATTGTTCGATTTCGCTGGTAGTATGTATGAGGGTATTTATGCAGGCGATACTACAATGATTACAGTATCTGCTAAATCAGGGGTTAGAACTGGTACTAAAAAGGCATATGACCTTGCTGATGAATTAAAAAAATCAAAAATGTTCGTAATCACAAAGATTGATGATGAAAATGCTAATTTCTATAATGTTTTAACCGACCTAAAGACTGAGTTCGGACCTACAGTTTGTCCTGTAATTGTTCCTGTAATTAATGAGCGAAAAATTATATCATATGTGAATTTAATAGAAATGAAAGCGTATAAATACGATGATAAAGGGAATGCTATTGAAACTGAAATGCCAACATCAGCTATTTCAGAAAAGATGGAATATCGCCTTGATGGTTTAATTGGTGCTATTAGCGAAGCTGTTGCCGAAACTGATGAAGAGCTTATGGAGAAATTTTTTGATGGCGAGGAATTTACTAAAAAAGAAATTATAAAAGGAATACATAAGGGAATGAATGATGGCGTTATCACACCTGTTGTATGTGTTTCCTCAACCACACTTGCTGGCGTGGATATGCTTTTAAAAGAATTTTCACTATTGCTTCCAACCCTATGCGATAGACCTATTCCATCTGCAACTGCAAAAGATGGTTCAACTATTGAAGTGCCATGCAATTCTGGTGACCCCGTATCTTCATATGTGTTCAAGACTGTAGCGGATCCCTTTGTTGGTAAAATGTCATTTATGAAAGTTATGAGTGGAACACTTAATAGCGATTCTGAATTAGTTAATGCTACAACTGGACAGACAGAAAAAATAGGCAAAATATATAAACTTATGGGTAAAAAGCAAACTGAAATTTCATCAGCTAGTGCGGGTGATATTGCAGTTACAACAAAGATTAGTGCTAATACATCTGAAACACTTTGTGATAGTAAAAGAATTGTTTCATTCGATAAAATTGAATTCCCTAAGCCTTGCTATTCAATGTCCGTAAGGGCTAAGACACAGGGCGATGAAGGTAAGATTTCCACTGGGCTTAGACGCTTGCTAGAGGAGGATTTAACACTTTTCTATAATTTAGATTCATCAACAGGTGAACAAATTTTAAGCGGCTTGGGTGAACAGCATCTTGAAAGTGCCATTACAAAATTAAAGAGCAAATTTGGTGCAGATGTAGAATTAACTGTGCCTAAAATTGCATATAAGGAAACTATACGCAAAAAAGTTAAGGTTGAGGGTAAACACAAGAAACAGACTGGTGGTCATGGTCAATTTGGCCATGTTTGGATTGAATTTGAACCTTGTGTTAGTGACGAACTTGTTTTTGAAGAGAAGATTTTCGGCGGTGCTGTGCCAAGGAACTATTTCCCTGCTGTTGAAAAAGGATTGCAAGAGGCTATGAAAAAAGGAGTGCTTGCTGGTTGCCCTGTAACAGGGCTTAAAGCTATACTTGTTGATGGGTCTTACCACCCTGTTGATTCTTCTGAAATGGCATTCAAAATAGCTGCTTCACTTGCATATAAGGAGGGGCTAAAGCAAGCTGATCCTATTATGTTAGAACCGATTGAAAATTTATCTGTTATCATCCCTGATGAAAATACTGGCGATGTTATGGGTGAGCTTAATAAACGTCGTGGACGTGTGGTTGGAATGAACCCAATGGAAAAAAACTTAACAGAAATATGTGCTGAAGTCCCCACCCGTGAAATGCACGATTTTACCATGTATATTAGACAGGTTACTAAGGGAATGGGTAGCTTCTCTACTGAATTTTTACGCTATGAACCACTCCCCCACAATCTTCTATCCGAAGTTATTGCATCTGTAGGTGAAGATTCAGCCGAATAATTTTAATTTACATTGACATTTAAAAGGGCAACCACATTTACTGTGATTGCCCTAGAATGTTGATTAGGAGGATAATATGCCAAGAATTCTAAAAATAAAAGTGGGATTACGAATTATAAAGACTTCTATTGCTGCTTTTTTATGTTTTGTATTAAGCTATTTTCGTGGTATATATAACCCGTTTTACTCTGTTATTTCTGCAATACTATGCATGCAAAAGGACATTAAAATAAGCAAAGATGTTTCCATTAATCGCATTATTGGTACCCTTATAGGTGGTATTTATGGCCTATTAATATTGCTAGCCTTTAACTACTTTCCTCTCGATATCCATAAACTCATAGAATATTTTATTAGCTCGCTTGCCTTAATTCCACTTATATTTATAACAGTAAAAATTAAGCGTCCTGATGCAACCGAATTAGCCTGCGTTGTGTTTTTAAGTATCGTAATATCTTATAGGGGGGATACCGCAAATAGTGCATTACTCTATGCTGTAAACAGAATGATTGATACCACAATTGGAATTATGGTTTCACTATTTGTAAACTGGATTCCATTCCTTAATAAACACCATTTACCAAAGAAAAAATTAAATTCTAAAGCATAACTTAGCTCCATATAAGTTTTACATTTTCATTCTACAACAATATAATTATCTGCTGCATTTTCCTTTGTTGCATGTTCAGTAATGGATAAAACCTTTACTTTTAATGGTCTTTGACCCATATTAATTGTGATTATATCATCTATTTTTATCTTGTAAGAGGCCCTTGCAACCTTATCATTCACGAGTATTTTGCCTGCATCACAAGCGTCATTTGCAATTGTTCTCCTCTTTATCAATCGTGTTATTTTAAGATATTTATCTAATCTCATTTTTCCCTCCAAGGTCAAAATCATTAATTATTGGCTATTAATCAAATATAAAACAGAAACAAATTTATATTCTTTCTATTTTGCAAAAACGAAAGCAGTGAACGGTAAATCCGTTCCCTGCTTTTTTGTTTATTATTCTAATCTACTACTTGTTTACGGCTTCTTTTAAAGCCTTTCCAGCCTTAAATGCAGGTGCTTTCTTAGCAGGAGAAATAAATGTTTCCTTTGTTCTTGGGTTAATTGATTGTTTTTCCTTACGGTCACGGACTTCAAATGTACCAAACCCTATGATTTGAACCTTGTCGCCCTCAGCCATAGCCTCAGTAATTGCAGTGAAAACAGCATTAACAGCAGTATCAGCATCTTTCTTAGTCATTTCTGTTTTATCAGCAACTACATCAATTAATTGTGATTTTGTCATTTTTATACCTCCGTTTTATTATTCTTGTATTTTTTTGATCAACTTCTTTTTAGCCTCACGCCAATAGATATCAATCTCATCTATGCTAAGGGATTTTATATCTCTCCCTTTTAGCCTAATGTTTTTTTCAGTTTCCTCGAATCGCCTAATAAATTTATCCGTAGATTTTACTAATGCTTGCTCTGCATCAATTTTTAAATGCCTTGCAGTATTAACACATGAAAATATCAAATCACCCAATTCTTCCTCAATGCTTTCAAGGTTACCAATCTTTATGGCATCCTCAAGTTCGGATAATTCGGATTTAACACATGAGATAGTATCCTCGCAGCATTTAAAATCCATTCCAGCACGCATAGCCCTATTCCCAATCTTTTGTGCTCGCATTAAAGCTGGTAGTGATTTTGCAACACTTTTAAGCGTATCTGAGTAACTTTCTTGCCCCTTAGTTTCCTTTTTAATATTATCCCAGTTTTCTAAAACCTCATCAGCATCACTTACGCTAACATCCCCAAAAACATGTGGGTGCCTTATAATTAATTTCTTACAAATTTCATCACATACATCGTCAAACGAAAATCTATTTGCCTCCGCTTCAATCTGGCAATGAAACACAATTTGCAAAAGGACATCACCCAATTCCTCACGCAATAAGTCAATATCCCCTAAATCAATAGCCTCAATAGCCTCATAAACCTCTTCCACAAAATCTTTCTTTATGGATTCATGACTTTGCACTCTATCCCAAGGGCAACCGTCCTCACTGCGAAGCATCTGCATAATATTAAGCAAATCATCAATTGAGTAAAATTCCTTCTTATTAAAATTAATCATCTCTCACTCTTTCACCATAAATAATACACCACATAAATATGTCTTTTATATAGTACATTAATTTCCCCCAAATTGCAAGCGTTTTTCTGAAGTTCGTTATATTTATTAAATTTTCGCTATATTTATAATGCATATCTGTTATTATTGTGTAATATTTACCTTTTATCTTGCATCAACAAAGCCCACTTTACGGTAGACCTTACTCACAACACGCTGTGAATATCCCAATGCCTGTTCAGCACCGCTTGTATAACATTCCTTTAAATATTGTTTATCTGCCCTAATTCTTGTAAACTCCTCCTGCATAGGGCGTAAATGTTCAGCAACAGCTTCACCAACTGCAATCTTAAAATCTCCATAACCCCTACCTGAAAATTCACTTGTAATCTCAACAAAGCTTTTCCCTGTTACCATTGAATATATTGTCATAAGGTTATTTATGCCATCCTTACCCTCACGATAACAAACCTCCGATTCACTATCAGTTACAGCACGCTTAAACTTTCTAATAATAGTATCCTTATCATCAAGTATTAATATACATGAATTAGGATTTTTATCTGATTTTGACATCTTCTTAGCAGGTTCCTGTAATGACATTACCTTTGCTCCAACCTCAGCTATATATGGTTCCGGCACAGTGAAAAATTCTCCATATCTTTGATTAAATCTTTGTGCAACATTGCGTGTAAGCTCAAGATGTTGTTTCTGATCCGCACCAACAGGCACAAGGTCCGCATTATACGCCAAAATATCTGCCGCCATCAGAACTGGGTATGTAAATAACCCCGCATTGATATCATCAGAATGTCTTGCACTTTTATCTTTAAACTGAGTCATTCTTGATAACTCACCAAATTGAGTTGAACATGATAAAATCCAACTTAATTCAGCGTGAGTCTTTACATGGCTCTGTATAAAAATTATAGATTTGTCTAAATCAATCCCACAAGCAAGCAACAATGCATAAGCGTCCAATGAGTTGCTCCTAAGCTTTATAGGATCTTGTTTTACGGTGATAGCATGCATATCCACAACAGAATAAATACAGTTATATTTATCCTGCAAGGTTTTCCAATTGCAAATCGCACCAATATAATTACCTAGCGTGAATGTTCCCGTAGGCTGAATACCACTGAAAATAAGCTTTTTTCCTTGCTCCGACATTAACTAAATCCCCTTTCAATCAACTATTACTCCCACCCACTTGGCTCTCTTCTTTTAGCTGTGCCATCCTTATTTCAGCTAATACATTCTGATATAGGTGGAATAATAATTTGCTCCCCTTATCATTCTCAGTAAAATTACCCGGAGTAATGATAGTTCTATAAATAAATCCCCTTTTTGTTAGGAAATAAACATAATGCACCCTACCAACAGGCAAATCATATGAATTTACTTTTTCGGAAGCAGATAAACAATTTTCCGCACTCAACACAAGAGTTCTTGCTGCATGTGCTACAGTTCTATATTTCGTTGAAGCACCTACTAATGAACCCCCATTATTATAAAATAAATTTGCTGAACCATTAGCATAGCATACCAAAGTAGAAAGCAGATTAGGACCCATAGGTATATCAATTACTAGTCCATATACCTGACTTTCAGGGGCAGTCATTTTTTTTATATCAGTCGCAGCAAAAGATATAGCACCTGCTCTAGCCTCTAAATATTTTTGAGTAACAGGATACCTATTTAATGGTGAACGTCTTTTTCCAGCCATCACAAATCTCTCCTTAAATCTTATTTTTAATCTAGCATTTCCCTTGTCATCCTACCTAAAATCTCACAACCCTTTACAATCTTTTCATCAGTTGGCGTTGAGAAATTTAGTCTAAATGAATTTGTTTTATCATTTTCACTAACCATAAAGGCAGTTCCTGGAACAACAGCAACCTTATACTCTTCAACAGCCCTTTTGCAAAACTCAAGCATATTGCTGCCTTCAGGAAGGGTAGCCCAAATAAACAGACCCCCCTGGGGCTTTGTATATTTAATTTTCTTTGAAAAATACTTATCCATCTCTCCAAGCATAATCTTACACTTTCTCTCATACACTGCTCTAAGCCTATGCAAGTGGGCATCTAAATCGCAAGTTTGAAGAAACCCCTCACAAATAGCCTGTGCCCAGATATTGGTATGAACATCAGAAACCTGTTTACAAACCACCATTTTCTGAATAATTTCCTTGGGAGCAGATACATAACCAACACGGAGCCCTGGTGCTAGAATCTTTGAAAAACTACCTACATAGATAACTCTACCATCAGCATCAAGACTTTTTATTGATGGTACGTCCTCTCCTGCAAATCTAAGTTCACCATATGGATTATCCTCAATAATAATAAAATTATACTTTTTTGATAGATTATAAACGGCCTTCCTTTTTTCCAAAGACATGGTGTTCCCCGTTGGATTTTGGAAATTAGGAATTAAATATAAAACCTTTGTATTAGTATTAGCTTTTAACGCAACCTCAAGCTTTTCAAGATTTATACCATCATCTTCAAGTTCCACTCCTACAAGATTCACATTATAGGATTTAAAAGCATTAAGTGAACCTATAAAGCTAGGTGCTTCACAAATAAGCGTATCGCCCTCATTGCATAAAACCTTACAAGCAAGCTCCATGCCCTGCTGTGCACCGGCAGTAATAATTAACTCATCATTATCACTAAAGCAATTTTTCTCCGCCATCATTACCTTTAACAAATCCCTCAAAGGAGTATAACCCTCAGTTATATTATATTGTAAAGCTAAAATTGGATTTTTACTCAAAAGTTCATTAGAAATTCTTGAAACATCATCAATAGGAAATGCTTCCTGTGCTGGATTCCCTGCTGCAAATGATATAACATCTGGGAATGCTGTAAACTTTAAAATCTCCCTTATAGCTGATGCTTGTAAGCCAGCAATTCTATCTGAAAAAACATAATTCATACATCAACCTCTTTTCATACTAGTGATTATTTCTTAAATACAAAACAAAAGGGCTTTGCACCCTTTATTGTTTTCTATGTCATTTTAGCAAATGTGCATAAAAACCATATTATTTTATAATTATATCACATATTTTATGATTCATCAACATAAATTTTAATAAATGTTACAATTTTATTAGAATTGTATAATATTTATGTAATAATAAAAAGGAGTGTTATTATTGAAAAAACAGAGCTTTATTCATGGCTCAGTAATACTTATTGTATCTGTTCTCATAGCAAAACTTATTGGTGCAGTATTCAAAATTCCACTTACCAATCTTTTAGGTGGTACAGGCATGGGGTATTTCAGTAGTGCATACGGATTGTTCCTGCCTGTATATGCTGTTTCCGTTACAGGTCTTACTGCTTCTGTTGCAAAACTGACGGCTGAAAGCTCAGTATTCAAGATGTACAGAAATGCTCGCAAGGTAAAAAGCATCTCCCTAGTGATATTTATTCTAATTGGATTATTTGGTAGCCTTACTGTATTTTTGCTTGCAAAGCCCTTTGCAGTAAATATAGTTGAAAGTGAAAAATCCCATCTTTCAATAATCATGATTGCACCATCAATCCTCTTTGGGTGCATAACAGCTGTCTATCGTGGTTATTATGAGGGTTTAAGAAATATGTACCCTACTGCTATCTCCCAGGTAGCGGAGGCTCTTGTGAAGCTTGTAACAGGTCTAGGGCTATGCTATTATGTTTTGAGTAATCCTGAAAAAGTTCTTGAATATTTCCCTGAAGAAACAGATATAACAGCAATTGCAGCTGCTGCGGCTGTATTAGGTGTAACTCTATCTTCATTAGCTGGAACGATATTCATAGTATTAAGATATAAGCTAATTGGCGATGGAATCTCAAAAGAAGATCTTGATAGGGATAAAACAACATATTCAAAAAGAAAAATCTGTAAAGAACTCTTTAAAATTTTAATACCTGTATCAATCGGTTCTTTTGTAATTAATCTTACTTCGCTAATAGACCTTGCAACAATAATTCGTTTCCTCAATCAGGCAATAGAAAAATCACCTCAATATTTTTTAAACAAGTATCCAATATCACAAGAAATAGGTTTAGTGGCATTTGCAACTTTTGTCTATGGCTCATTCACTGGACTTGCCATAACAGTTTTTAACCTTGTCCCATCAATTACAAATATGTTTGGCAAGGGAGTTTTCCCAAATATAGCTGAGGCATGGGCTGAAAAGGATAAAGCTAAAATTAAAAAACACGCAGAATCTGCATTAATGGTTACAGGCTTTATTGCTATCCCTTCAGGCTTCGGGATATGCGTTCTATCTAAAGAAATCTTATCATTCCTCTATCCATTAAGGCTCGATGAAATATTAGTATCCTATGAAAGCCTTATATATCTGGGACTTGGCGTGATTATGTTAGCTCTGTCATTCCCTTTGTTCAGTATGCTACAAGCTATCGGGCGTGCCGATATTCCCGTTAAAATCATGCTCACGGGTGTTGTAGTAAAGTTTATTGGAAACATGATACTTATCCCCATCCCAAAAATCAATGTAACTGGTGCTGGAATTTCAACTTTGATATGTTATTTCATTATACTTATTTTATCTATTTATGCATTCTGCAAGGAAACCAAAGTCAAACTTAATCTCTTTAAGATATTTATCTCCCCACTATATGCGGGGCTACTATGTGCATCTACAGCACTACTCTCCAATAGCATTATTTCACGATTCTTAGATAGCAGAATGGTATTACCCCTTTCCATCATGCTAGGTGGTGGAATGTATCTACTTGCTTTATGGCTTATGAACGCAGAAAATTATAATGTAAAGTTATTACTATCATCAAACAATGACGCAAATCAGATATAATACAAAAGCACCACCTACGAAAATAGGTGGTGTT
>JAAYSW010000041.1 GCA_012523875.1 Clostridiales bacterium | reverse complement strand
TCCGCTAAGTGCGTTAGCCTATCGGCTATGAGGTTGCCACCTCAAACTCCGCTAAGCTTTTTGGAAAAAGCTTAAGCAAAAACTTTGAATTTAAAATATTTATAAATAAAAGTTTTTAATTGGCTTGTCGCTAGCTAGTAAACCCTGAAAAGCCCATAAAGCTTAATGCTACTATTGACGCAGCGATTAATGTTGATGGTACACCCTTGAACGTTTCTGGAATATCAGCAGTTTCTAACTTTGAGCGAACTCCAGCAAAAATTATAAGTACGAGAGTAAAACCAATGCCTACAAATATTGAGTTTGCAAATGATTCCATAAAGCTAAATTCATTATCAATATTTATTAGCGTTACACCCAATACTGCACAGTTTGTTGTGATTAGTGGAAGATAGACTCCAAGGGACCTATAAAGTGGTGGCATGAATTTCCTCATCACCATTTCAACAAGCTGTACAAATAATGCAATAACAAGAATAAATATTATTGTCCTTAAATATGTAAGCCCCATCGGCTCTAATATTAATGTATAGGCAGGGTATGTAAATGCCGTTGCACATGCCATTACAAAGATTACAGCAGCACCCATACCAAGACTTGAGGATAGCTTTTTTGATACTCCAAGGAATGGGCAGATTCCCATGAATTTTGATAGCACAAAATTATCAGTTAAAATTGCAGAGAGCATAATAATAAAATAAGTTTTCATTAATCATTACCTCCATTTACACCGCAAACAGCTGAATTAGGGCAACCCTTACAGCCGATTTCTTTAGGGGGTTTTTTATTTGCGATTTTATTTACTATTGCTATAATTATCCCAAGCACGAAGAAACCACCAGCTGGCATAATGAAAATACCCATAGATATATCAAGTGGTATGTTAATTTCAAAGCTTGTATCTGCAAATAATGTCCCAGCTCCCATGATTTCTCTAATAGCACCCATAGCAAGAAGTGCAAGGGTAAATCCAAGCCCCATACCCAAACCGTCTAGAATTGATGGTAGCACCTTATTCTTGCAAGAAAATATTTCAGCACGTCCTAATATAATACAATTTACTGTAATAAGTGAGAGGAATGTCCCAAGGCTTGTATATAATTCAGGAAGATAACCCTTCATAAGGAATTCAATCAATGTAACAAAGCCTGCAATAATAACTATGTAGCAGGGTAATTTTACTGCTTTTGGTATGATGTTTTTCAAAAGCGAGATAACAATATTTGAACATACAAGCACAAAGGCAGTTGCAAGCCCCATCCCGAGTCCGTTAATTGCCTCCGTAGTAATTGCTAGGGTAGGACACATTCCAAGCAAGGAAACTAGAACTGGATTTTCTTTAATAATACCTTTAGTGAACTCCTTTAAATAGCTCATTTGAAATCTCCTCCCTATGTTCATTATAAGCATTTATAGCAGTGTTTACAGCATTTTTTATACCATTTACCGAGTAGGTTGCACCAGTGATATTATCTATTTTATAATCATCTGAATTTATGCCGATAAACTGGTCAAGGAAAGTTTTATCCTTAACTTTTGTACCCAAGCCTTTTGTTTCATTAATTGCAATTATGCTTATGTTTTTGAGGTTTCCGTTCTCATCAATGCCAACAAGGGTATGCAATCCCCCCTTAGCATAACCATCAGCGATTATTTCAAAAGCAACCTGTCCGTTATCATTTATAATTATAGATGTTATTCCATCATAGGTTTTGACAGTTCCATCTTCGTTTTCGAGCATTCTATATTTTGTATTGCTTTCACCATATATTTCATTTAAACCATTTTGCAAACTTTCTGTAATTACCCCAGTTGTATCAATATAGGTTGCTTCATATGCAATAATAAGCAAGCCACAAATGATACCACAAATTAGCATAAGAACTAAGGGCGGTTTAATTTTATCAAGCATTTTCTGCTACCTCCTTTTGTGTTTTCCTAGCACCAAGAGGTTTTTTTCTTGTAAATTTATCGATATAAGGTGTGAGGATATTCATAAGCAGTATTGCAAAGGATACGCCCTCAGGATAGCCACCATACTGTCTTATGAGGAATGTGATAGCACCGCAACCGATACCAAAAACAATCTTTCCTTTATTTGTAACAGGGGTGGTAACATAGTCAGTAGCCATAAAGAATGCACCGAGAATTAATCCTCCTGAAAGGATTTGGTATAGAGCGTCCCCACCTGAAATCCATGTAAATAGTGCAACGGAACCAATAAAGGTGATAGGGGTTGTGGGTGAGATGATTCGTCTTATGATGAGATAGATTCCTCCGATTAATAGAGCTAATGCACAAGTTTCGCCCAAACTTCCTCCTGTTGTACCTAAGAATAATTCCCTATAGGAGAATGGTTTTTCACCATTAACCCATTCTTCTACGAGGGGGGTAGCACTTGATACGAGCTCATTTTTTCTATAGAAAAATGGTTCAACCCATTCAGTCATAGTAGTTGTAAAAGATAACATCAATACAATTCTAGCAGTTACCGCAGGGTTTGCAAAGTTATGCCCCAACCCACCAAAAAGCTGTTTTACTATTACAATAGCAATAAAACTTCCGATAACTGCTTGCCATGGTGGGATGGTAGCAGGTAGGTTTAAAGCTAGTATTACACCTGTTACGGCAGCACTTAAATCATGTATAGTCTGTTGCTTCTTCATAAG
>JAAYSW010000040.1 GCA_012523875.1 Clostridiales bacterium | reverse complement strand
TGTTAAAGCTGAATATGAGAAGATTGGTGTGGATATGGAGAAACAGCAAACTAATTACTTACTAATAACAGGGGCAAAAATGCTAGCATTAGCGTTATTAGGCACGATTATAAGTATAATAGTAGGCTTAATCGCTTCAAGAATTGCTGCAAAAGTAGGTTGTGATTTAAGAGAAAATGTATTTAAAAAGGTTGTGTTCTTTTCAAATTCAGAGATGGATAATTTCTCAACAGCTTCTCTCATTACCAGAAGTACAAATGATATTCAACAAATTCAAATGGTGCTAGTATTAATTCTTAGGATGATTATTTATGCTCCTATTTTGGGCATTGGTGGTGTAATTAAAATCTTAAACACTGATACTTCAATGGCGTGGATTGTTGGATTTGCAATAGTAGTGATTCTCTTTATAATTTCAATTTTAATGATTATTGCATTACCAAAATTCAAAAAAATGCAAACTCTTGTAGATAGGTTGAATCTAGTAAGCCGTGAGATATTAACAGGCTTGCCAGTAATAAGAGCATTTAGTAGGCAAAAGGATGAAGAAAATAGATTTGATATAGCAAATATTAATCTTACAAAAACAACATTATTCACTAATAGAGTAATGACATTTATGATGCCGATGATGATGTTAGTAATGAACTGTGTAGCCTTATTGATAGTTTGGGTCGGGGCAGGTGGAGTTGATAATGGGCATTTGCAAGTCGGCGATATGATGGCATTTATAAGCTATTCTATGCAAATAATTATATCATTTTTAATGTTAACTATGATTTCAATTATATTACCTCGTGCATCAGTTTCTGCTAATCGAATTGATGAAGTTTTGATGACTGATTCGGTAATAAAGGATAAAGAAAATACAATAAACCTCGAATCTAGTGGTTGTAGAGATATTCGATTTGAAAATGTAACCTTTAGATATCCTAAGGCAGAGGAGGATGTTTTATGCAATATAAGCTTTACTGCAAAATCGGGTGAAACAACTGCAATTATAGGAAGTACTGGAAGTGGAAAATCAACCCTAGTTCAACTATTACCAAGGTTTTATGATGTATCAGATGGTAAAATAACGATTGACGGCACGGATATTAGAGATATTTCTCAGCACGAATTAAGGGAAGAAATCGGTTATGTTCCGCAAAAGGGAATTTTATTCTCAGGTGATATTGCTTCAAATTTAAGATTCGGAAACGAGAATGCAACCGATGAGGAAATTAAAACTGCTGCAGAAATTGCTCAAGCATCTAGCTTTATTAATGAAAAAACTGATAAATACAAAAGTAGCATCTCACAAGGAGGAAGTAATGTTTCGGGTGGGCAAAGGCAAAGGCTTTCGATTGCAAGAGCTATTGCAAAGAATCCTAATATATATATTTTTGATGATAGCTTTTCAGCACTTGATTATAAAACAGATGTTGCATTAAGAAAAGCATTAAAGGATAAGATAGCAGGTGCTACAGTAATAATTGTGGCACAAAGAATTAACACTATAAAAAACGCAGATAAGATTATTGTGCTTGATGATGGTAATATGGTTGGAATGGGAACGCATCAGGAATTATTGCAGAACAATGAAGTTTATCAACAGATAGCGAAATCACAATTATCTGAAGAGGAACTTGGAATTGATATGGAAGGAGCTGAAGAAAATGTCTGAAAATACTCATAAATCACAACAAGATAAAAATGGCATGAGAGGACCAATGGGTGGAATGCCAATTGAGAAAGCAAAGGATTTCAAGGGTACAATATCAAAGCTTGTAAGATATATAGGAAGATATCGCTTTTCAGTTTTTGCTGTTATAATACTTTCTATTGGTAGTACAGTGTTTAATATTTTAGGTCCAAAGAAGCTAGGTAAGGCAGTTAACGAAATTTTCTATGGTCTACAGAACAAAATCAAAGGTTCTGGTGGTATAGACTTTGATGCTATTAAAGGAATTCTGCTAATACTGGTTTTGCTATATTTAATCAGCTCGATTCTTTCATTTTTACAAGGCTGGATAATGACAACTGTATCGCAAAAAGTATGTTATAGATTACGGAAGCAACTCTCAAAGAAGATTAACCGCCTACCAATGAGTTATTTTGATAAGACTACACATGGTGAAGTACTTTCAAGGATTACAAATGACGTAGATACATTAAATCAGAGTCTTAATCAGAGCATAACACAGCTTATAACATCTGTTACTACAATTATTGGTGTTTTAATAATGATGTTAAGCATTAATGTTCCAATGACTATTATAACATTATTAATTTTGCCAATATCTGCGTTACTTATGGCATTCGTAGTAAAGAAATCACAAAAGTATTTTAAAGAACAACAAGAATATCTTGGTCATGTAAATGGTCAGGTTGAAGAAGTATATGGTGGACATAATGTAATTAGGGTTTTTAACAAAGAAGAATCAACGATTGAGGAATTTGATAAAAATAATAAAAAGTTATATAATTCAGCATGGAAATCACAATTTTTCTCAGGAATGATGCATCCGATAATGATGTTTGTAGGTAATCTTGGTTATGTTGTGGTAGCAATTGTTGGTGGATTGTTTGTGCTGAAGGGTAGAATTAAAGTCGGTGATATACAATCATTTATACAGTATGTAAGGAATTTTACACATCCTATATCACAGCTAGCACAGGTTTCCAGTATGCTTCAGAGTACAGCCGCCGCAGCAGAAAGAGTATTTGAGTTTTTAGCAGAGGATGAAGAAGAGCAGAATGTTCCTGAACAGGCAATTATAAGAGAGAAAACCGTTGATGAAAATGGTAAAGAATCTTATATCGCGCGCCCTGTTGTTGCGAGTGATATTGTTGGAGATGTAGAATTTGAGAATGTTCATTTTGGATATAACCCTGATAAAATTATCATTAACGACTTTAGTGCTAGGGTGACAAAAGGACAAAAGATTGCTATAGTTGGTCCTACAGGTGCAGGAAAAACAACAATGGTAAAGCTTCTTATGAGGTTTTATGATGTAACAGATGGAGCCATTAAGCTTGATGGCTATGATATTAGAAATTTTGAAAGAACCGAGCTTAGGAATGTTTTTGGAATGGTCTTGCAAGATACCTGGCTCTTCAAAGGCAGTATAATGGAAAACATAAGATATGGACGCTTAGATGCAAGTGATGATGAAGTGATTGAGGCAGCAAAGGCAGCACATGCACATCATTTTATAAAGACACTTCCAGGCGGATATAATATGGAGCTAAACGAAGAAGCTAGCAATGTCTCACAGGGACAGAAACAGTTATTAACAATTGCAAGGGCAATACTGGCAAATAACAAAGTTTTAATTTTAGATGAGGCAACTAGTTCTGTAGATACTAGAACAGAAGTAAGAATACAAAAGGCGATGAATAATCTTATGGAGGGGAGAACAAGTTTTATTATTGCTCATAGATTATCAACTATTAGGGATGCCGATTTAATTTTAGTTATGAAGGACGGCGACATTATTGAACAGGGAAGCCATGATGAATTAATTAAAAAGAATGGGTTTTATGCGGATTTGTATAATTCTCAATTTGATAAAGCTTCATAAAGTAAATTCATTGATAATGAGGTTGTAATGTTTACATCCTCATTATTTTTCTTAAAACATATAGGCTTAATATATGGTCTTAATTTTAACATGAGGATAGTGGTAGAATTAATGGAAAGTTTATATTTATTTTTTAGAACTCATTGAAATTATAAAGATATTGTGTTAAAATAATAGTATCAAGATTAGGGGAGGACGGATAATGTCAACAGTATTAGAGGTAAAAGATTTAAGTAAACAATATTCAAAGGTTCTTGCGGCGGATGGTGTTTCATTTAATATTGATGAAGGTGAAATATTTGCATTAATTGGTCCAAATGGTGCAGGTAAAACTACAACAATAAGGATGATTTCTACACTTATTAAACCAACTTCTGGGGATGCTGTTGTTGCTGGATATAGCATTAAAGATAAACCTGAAAAAGTGAGGGAATGCATTACTTATCTTCCTGATGAAGCAGGTGCATATAAGACTATGACAGGATATCAATATCTTAAATTTATGGCTGGCATTTTTACGAATGATAAAAATAAGGCTGAAACATATATCAAGCGAGCAACGGAAATGTGTGGTTTAGAAGATAGGCTCAATGAAAAAATTGCAAGCTATAGTAGGGGAATGATAAGGAAGTTATTGCTATCGAGGGCAGTAATGACACATCCTAAGCTTGCAATTCTTGATGAGCCGACAAGTGGACTTGATGTAATAAATGCACTTGAAATTAGAAAGATTATAAAGGATTTGGCTAGTAAAGGGATGTCCTTTTTAATTAGTTCCCATAATATGCTTGAGATAGAGTTTATTTCTGATAGGGTCGGTATTATATCTAAAGGAAAGCTTTTAGTAATCGGTAAAACTGAGGAATTAAAGCAGAGATATAATGTAGCAAATCTTGAAGAAGTATTTGAGAGGGTGGTGCTGGAACATGAAGTTTTTTAATCTATTGAAGAAGGAATTGCGTGAATTAATAAATGCACAAATGATTATTGGGCTTATAGTTTCAATATCACTACTAATGATAATCGGTGGGGTTATGGGTGATGCTATTGAAGAAGCTGTTTCAAATAGTGGAGATGTATATATAAGTAATCAAGATAATACTGAATTTACTGAAAGCTTTATAAAAAACCTAAAGGAAATGGGTTACAATGTTAAGCAGAAGGAAGTTAATAAAAAAGATAGCGTGGAAATTCTTGAGGAATTGAATATTGATAGCCTTATAATAATTCCAGAAGGATTTACAAAGGGGATACTTGAGGATAGAAAAACTTCGGATATTGAGTATATTAGCAGGATTAAAAGCACATCTGCAATGGCAAGTTTAGGGGATGCAAACACATCAGCATTGGGAAGTATAAATTCCATAATATCAAATTTACTTATGCTGGAGGGATATGGATTAAGTACGGAAGATATTGGTGTTATTGAACGACCAGTGAATTTAAAAGAGATTACTGTAGTCGATAAAAAATCCGCATCTGTTAGTCCAAGCGTGATTATTGGAATGGCATCTGCTCAAGGAGTGATAGTTCCAATTGTTATTTTTATATTGGTGATGTTTACCTCCCAAATGATAATTTCTGCTATATCTACTGAAAAAATAGATAAAACCCTTGAAACATTGTTATCAGCACCTGTATCAAGGATATCAGTTTTAGGAGCTAAAATGTTAGGTGCTGCTATAGTAGCATTAATTAATGCAGTCGCATATATGATCGCATTTAGTAGTTATATGGGCGGAATAATGAGCGGGGGAATGGATATTGGTGTAGGTGAGACCCTAACAATGTCAGAAGCCCTGAAGGAACTAGGGTTGAAGATGTCGGCAGGAGGATATTTTTTATTAGGCTTACAAATGTTTATGACAATAATGATAGCACTTTCCGTGTCGTTGATTTTAGGTGCAATGGCAACTGATGCAAAATCTGCACAAACACTGATAATGCCAATCATGATTTCAGCAATGATACCATATATGATATCAATATTCATGGATATAGGCACTATGCCTAACATAATACGAACATTAATATGGGCAATACCATTTACACATACTTTTACTGCAATAAATAATATAATGTTTGGTAACTGGAATGTATTTTGGGGTGGGCTTGCATATCAGTTTGTATTTTTTATAGTATGTATGTATTCAGCGTTAAAGCTATTCACATCTGATAAAATCTTCACAATTTCACTTAATTTTGGCCAGAAGTTTAAATTTAATAAATCAAAGAGAACCTAAAGATAATATAAATAGCACCTCCTAATAAATATTTTAGAACTAACAAACATAACTATGAATTATAATGGAGGTGTAATTTTGTTTTTTAATAAATATAGATTTATAGCACATAGGGGATTACATTCTCGAAAGTTTAATATTCCTGAAAACTCAATACCTGCTTTCTTAAAGAGTGTATCGAAAAACTATGCGATAGAGCTTGATATACAAATGAGTTCTGATGGCGAAATTGTAGTTTTTCATGATAAGGATTTAGAAAGGATGACAGGTGTAAGAGGGCGGGTATCTGATTTTACATTGCCTGAGCTAAAAGGATTTATGTTGAGCAATAGTAATTGTGAAATTCCAACCCTATCCGAAGTATTAAGGCTTGTTGGTGGCAGAGTACCTATTTTAATTGAGTTGAAAAATAATAGGTTTCTAGGTAAGATGGAGAAAAAACTTATTCAAATATTAGAAGGATACAGGGGGGATTATGCTATTCAATCTTTTAACCCCCTAGTTTTACTGTGGTTTAGGTTTTATGCATCTTATATTAAAAGAGGACAAATTGTAAGCAGAAATAATATTTTTTTGCTAAACAAAATACTCCTTAAGTATACAATAAAACCGGATTTTATTTCATGTAGATATAATGAAGTTAACTATGATTTATACAAGAAATGTAAGAACATAGGTATTCCATTGATATGCTGGAC